>JAURNO010000051.1 GCA_030830145.1 Verrucomicrobiota bacterium | reverse complement strand
TTCACCAACCTCTCTGGCAAAACCCAAGGACGAAAGAATTCCCATGATCAGTTGACGATCCTCCTCCTCTGCCTCCCGGGCGAAGAGGAAACCAGTGGCGCCGGCACCAACTTGTCCGGGGGTGTTGGGCATCGACCGGACGAGGTTACGGGCGTTTGGAAAAACGAAGCTGAGCCGATCAAGAGTGATTCCCGCCATGATGGAAAGGATCAATGTTCCTTCGGTTGACTCACTAATGGAATCAGGGAGTTGCGCAAGTTGTTGCGGCTTGCAACCCAAGGCAAGAAGATCGGGCTTTGCCTCCATCATGCTCTCAATCGAATCGAATCGAAAGATCCCGGTTTCTTCCGATAGTGTTTCGGAGGTTCCATCATTGGCCGAGCAACAAGCAATGTCGCTGGGTTCGAAGGTTTGGGAGCGAAGGAGGCTTTTAACAATGGCGGAGACCATCTTCCCCGCTCCCACAAAAGCAACTTTGATTTTCATTGTTCGGGTTGTGTTTTCGGATCGACGGACTCTGGTCTGACTCGATCGGTAGTCGTTTTGGAGGCCAAGTCATGAAGGGATTTCTTTTGCTTGTTCAAAAGAAAGCAAAGTAGGTTGGCGATACCGAGTAAGGCGAAACTGCAGGACAAACCTTTGATCACGGACCGTATCAAAATTTGACGAAAAGTGATGGGAGATGCCTGTTCACCAGTATTATTTTTGGTTGTAAGCGAAAAGGTCGCTTTGCCGATGGATTTTCCGCCCCAGAATAACTCGGCTTGGACAAAGTAAAAAACAAAGAACAAAGTAACGATTAGATTGTAGTTGATTCTTTCCTGAAAATACTGGAGGTCACGCAAAACGTTTTCCAGTTCTCTTTGATTGGGCTCACTTTGTTGAAAAAGCTCGGCGACCCGAGAAGTGAGGTTGTCGAATTCGTTTTCAGTTTGTTCGCCGAGGATTTTCGGCAGATACAGCATGATCAACATTGAAAGGAATATCAGCAGAACGAAATCCATCGCAAAGGCAATGAGTCTGAGCGGTGCGGGAACAGGACCTTCGCTCATCACCTTTCGATCGTTGGAAGGCTCTTGAGTCATAAGTCAAGAGGGGGAAGCAGATTTTTCGTAGGCTTTGACCGTATTGGCCATGAGCATGGCAACTGTCATGGGACCGACACCACCTGGAACCGGGGTAATGTAAGAAGCCTTCGGAGCGACCTTTTCAAAATCAACGTCACCGACCAAACGGTAACCTGATTTCTTTGTTTCGTCTGGAATTCGGTTGATTCCCACGTCGATGACGGTCGCTCCGGGACAAACCATGTTTTCGGTCACAAAACGAGGTCTCCCAATCGCGGCAATAAGAATATCCGCTTCCAGGGTGTGTCTTTCAAGGTCCGGAGTGCGGGAGTGGCAATAGGTTACGGTAGCATTGCCCGGAGAACCCTTGCCGAGAAAGAGCATTCCGACTGGTTTGCCTACGATCAGGCTTCTGCCGAGTACGACGACCCGTTTGCCTTCGGTTTCGATTCCCTTTCTGCGGATAAGTTCGACGATTCCGGCGGGGGTGCAGGAAACAAAGGCACTTTCGTCTTCTTGGCAGAGTTTGCCCAAGTTGGTTGCATTGAAACCATCGACGTCCTTTTCGGGGGAAACGAAATTAAAAACAGTACGTTCATCCATGTGACCGGGCAGGGGGGCTTGCACGAGAATACCGTGGATGTCGGAGTTTTGATTCAGCGAATCAATTTCCTGCAAAAGTCCCTCTTGGGAAATGGTTTCGGGAAAAACGAACAGCTTGCTTTCGATTCCTATCCGGCCCGCTGTTTTTTCCTTTTTTCTAACATAGGAAACGGATGCTGGGTCTTCGCCTACCCGAACAAAGGCAACGCAAGGCTTACTTGTCCGGTAGGTTGAGACGATGGCCGTCAGTTCTTCGACTATGGCCGATGCAATCTCATTCCCGTCGATTAATTCCATGGGGCTGGTCTAGGCCTGAATTGGATCAGGTCAGTCAATTCTGCGAACCAATCGGGCCCGGATTACTAGCTCTTTGGAACCTTTTTCCACCGCTTCGAGTTTTCCCAGAACATTGACCTTTTGATCCTTGAAGGCAATGGGGTCGACGATGCGAATGTTTTCAACATCAACGAATGCCAGGCGTTTTCCACGGGCATTTTCCAACTGAAAAGGAAAGTTCCTTTGAAAGCCAAGGTTTCTTGGTTTAAGAACCAAAGTACCTTCGAAATTCCTATGAACGTTGACGGCTGGTGGAGTTGTCGGAGGTTTGAGCGGCATCTCAATGCTTTCGGCTTTGGGCTGATTCGTCTCCAAGGGATCCAGTTCTTCTATTTTGACTGATTTGGTAACCTTTTGGTCGGGTGCGTCGTCGGGGCGGTTTTCCGTCGCTCGGTCGTTCCATTTCTTTCTTCCCACCACAACCGGTTCGACTTCTTCGGGTTCATTGGGAACGGCAGTGGCAGTGATTGGTTCTGGGTTTCCGAAAGCCTCGCTTAAGCTCAGGGGAGTCGGCTTTTCATCGCCCGTTTGAGCCTTAACCACGATGGGGAAGGCAAGTAATGGTCCACTCCAAAGAATAAGGGCCGCCAATAAGTTCGCCATATTTTTTCCCATGGTGGCAATCTAGAAAATTTACTTGGGAAAGAGCAAATCAATTTCTTTCTTTTCAAGTTCCCTGTATTGACCAAGAGGGAGTTTGTGCAAAGAGAGCCCTCCGATCGCCACTCTCCTGAGCTTTTTGATTCGGTAGCCAAAGTGTTGGAATATTCGTCGGATTTCTCGTTTCTTGCCATGCCCCAAGGATAATTCCAACCTCAGGTTTCCGATCGGCTTCCCGTTTCTTGCCCGTAAATCATCGATTCGCAGGAACTCGTCTTCGACGGTCGTACCCTTTATGAGAAGAGGCAGATGTTCTCCCGCCAAGGGTATATTGAGTTCCACTTGATACCTTTTTTTGACTTCATTGGACGGGTGTGTCAATCGGTGAGCAAGAGACCCGTCGTTCGTAAGGATGACGAGACCTTCGCTCTCTACGTCGAGTCTGCCGGCACAAAAAAGCCTGAATGATTTGTGTTTTCTTTCCAGTAGGTCGAAAATCAGTCTTTCCGCATATTCATCCTCGTTCGAGCACATGAATCCCTTGGGCTTGTTTACCATAAGGGTCAAGGAGGATTGCGTATGGGCTTGGACACGCTTGCCGTTGACTTTGACGACGTCTTTGTCGGGGTTTATTCGGCAGCCCAATTGAGCGGTTTCACCATTGACTGAAACAATTCCATCCAAAATCCATTCTTCGCCCTTCCTTCGTGAGCAAAGGCCGGAATCGGCAAGAAATTTTTGGAGCTTGGGAAAATTTTGGGTGTCTTGATTTTTCGAATTTAAACGACTCATGTGAAGTTGTGGTTGCTTTAAGTGGCGGATTCTCGCATTTGTCAAACAAAGACCTTTCCCCATGCAGGGGGAAGTCAATCATATCAATGAACGAAGAACAATTAGAGAAATCGAAAGTTGCAGTAGTAACTGGAGCAGGTCGTGGAATTGGCCGGGCAATTGCCGAGAGCCTTGCCGAACAGAAAATGAAAGTCATTTGCGTGAGCAAGACGGAAAGCTCTTGCGGTGCGGCCGCCGAGGCCATTCGCTCGTCGGGTGGAGATGCCGTGGCCATGCCCGTGGACGTTTCGTCTGGCGAGGAAATCCGAAAGGCATGCGAGAACCTGTTGGAAGAGCATGAATGCGTCGACGTTCTCGTCAATAACGCTGGCATAACCAGGGATAATTTACTTTTCCGCATGGAAGAAGAAGACTGGAGCGACGTCATCAATACGAATCTGACGAGCTGTTTTCATTGGATCAAGTTATTGGGCCGACCAATGACGCGCAAACGGTGGGGGAGGATCGTGAATATTTCCTCGGTGGTCGGTTTGACCGGAAATGCCGGTCAGGCTAATTACGCTGCCGCTAAAGCAGGTATGATTGGATTGACCAAGAGTTTGGCCCGCGAGTTTGCAGCCCGCTCGGTCACGGTCAATGCGATTGCCCCGGGATTCATTGATACCGACATGACTTCGGGTTTGGACGAGCGCATCAAGGAAGTAGCCCTCTCCCAAGTCCCCTTGAAGCGTTTCGGCAAGTCGGAGGACATTGCCGAAATGGCCTCTTTTTTGTGCTCGGAAAAAGCATCCTTCGTCACCGGACAAGTTTTTACGGTTGACGGAGGGATGGTGATGTGAACAAAAAGTCTAGATAAATTTAACCTTACCTAAAAAATATGTCCGATACCAACGCCGAACGCGTAAAAAAAATCATTGTCAGCCAACTTAACGTCAGCGAAGAGCAAGTCCTGCCCGAAGCCAGTTTCATCGATGATCTGGGAGCAGATTCCTTGGATCAGGTCGAGTTGGTGATGGCTTTGGAAGAAGAGTTCAATACAGAGATTCCAGAAGAAGAGGCCGAAAAGCTTCAGACCGTTGGATCCGTTGTAAGTTACGTGGAAAGCAATTTGTCTTCGTAAGCTTCACGCTGTGCACGGGAAGTGGGTGGGTCCCGACTCGTTGGCTTGAGAAAAGGTAGGATTTCATGAATCAAGTTGTCATAACCGGAATTGGAACCTTGGCTTCCGTTGGAAACGGAGTCGATGAATTTTGGGATTCCCTTAAGTCGGGTAAATCCGGCATCACTGGTGTGACCCGATTCGAGTGTTCGGATATTGCCAGCAAGGTTGCATCCGAAATTACGAATTTCAATCCCGAGGATATCATGGACCCCAAAGAGGTCCGAAGGAATGATCGGTATGCTCATTTGGCTTTGGCCGCCACCCATCATGCCTTGGCCGACGCGAATCTTTCTCGTGACGAGATTGTACCGGAGAGGACCGGAGTGCTCGTAGGGTTGTGGATTGGCGGGATGGAGACCACCGAGAAACAGATGACCACTCTGATTGAGCGTGGCCCCAGGCGTGTCTCTCCCTTCATGATCCCTTCTTTGATTGCTAACATAGCCGGTGGAGTCATCGCGATTGATCTTGGAGCCCAAGGTCCGAACTTTTCCGTCGTTAGTGCCTGTGCATCAGGTTCGCACGCCATCGGCGAAGCTTTCGAGATGATCAGGAGAGGAGTCGCCGATATGATTTTTGCCGGAGGAAGCGAAGCGGCCGTTACTCGTATCGGGTTTGCCGGTTTTTCCTCCATGAAGGCGATGAGCACTAAATTTAACGATGATCCTAGTCGGGCATCCCGTCCGTTCGATGCGCAACGCGATGGTTTTGTAATGGGCGAGGGTGCAGGTGTTCTGGTACTCGAAACCAAAGAAAATGCAGAAAAAAGAGGTGCTCGTATTTATGCAGAAATCGTTGGCTACGCAGCCACCTGCGATGCCTTCCACGTCACCACGCCGGACGGGGAAAGCAAAGCCCTGACCCAATGCATGAATCAAGCCCTTTCCATGGCTCGAGTCGAGCCCTCCAGCGTTGATTACGTCAATGCTCACGGGACCTCTACGCCCTATAACGATCGCTCGGAAACGGTTGCCTTGAAAAATGTTTTCGGGGATCACGCAAAGAACGGCTTACAGGTCAGTTCCACAAAGTCCATGACTGGTCACTTACTTGGGGCCGCCGGTGCGATTGAGGCAGCCGCGGTATGCAAAGCAATTGACGAAAACATTGTTCCCCCCACCATCAATTATGAAAATCCGGACCCCGATTGTGATTTGGACTATGTTCCAAACGAGGCTCGCGATTCCGATGTGTCGGTAGCCATGAGCAACAACTCCGGCTTCGGTGGCCATAACGCCTCTCTTATCTTTAAGAAGATCTGACCTTTCGGCACCGTCCTGTTAGCTTTAGGCTTGCTCATCCGTACCCATACGGTAGTGTGAAGGTCGGTTTGCACCCGTAGCTCAATTGGATAGAGTGCCTGGCTACGGACCAGGAGGTTGGGGGTTCGACTCCCTCCGGGTGTGCCACTTCTAATTAGCGGAATCCCGCTTAAATAAAGACCCTCAGTCATGAGGGTCTTTTTTTGTAGGTATCAATTTATGGACTCTTTACCGATGATTGATTCTAATTACTAATAAAACTTCCACGAAATTAAAAGACTCTAGAGCCCTTTCGGCTTTTCTTCCGCTTGACGGTCAAATTGTTCTCCTCTTTGTTTTCATGATGCTTCGGATTGTCCCCGCGATATTGCTCAGTTGGTTGGTTATGACCGGCCTTTCCGCGAGGCTCTCTGTTCGGGTTATGACTTTTAACATTTGGAGGGGAGGAGAGGCTGGCCATCAACCTCTCAGCCAAACGGTCAAAGTAATTCGTGAATCCAAGGCGGACATGGTTGGGATACAGGAATCCTATGCTGGCCAAGTCGACAATGCCGCCAAAGTGGCTGAATCTTTGGGTTGGCATCATTTTAGGCAGGGAGGAAGAGGAGAAAGCACCTCCATCATAAGCCGGTTTCCGATTACCGACCATACTCCACGAAAATATGGGGTTACCATAGAAATCAGCAAAGAAATTAGCGTTAACCTGTTCAATGTCCACTTTAAGCCCTCTCCTTATCAACCGTACCAACTCAAGGGAATACCCTATGGGAATGCCCCCTTCATTCGAACCGCCAAAGAAGCGAGCGAGTGGGCCCGCAAAGCACGTGGCAGTCAGGTCGATAACCTTTTGTCTGAGCTCAAGCCGGCTATTGCTCAGGGTGGGCCCGTTTTCTTGACTGGCGACTTGAAC
>JAURNO010000050.1 GCA_030830145.1 Verrucomicrobiota bacterium | reverse complement strand
GTACTCTTTTCATAATGAAGGAAATGACTCCATTGGAAGAAATCAGGCATTCTGCCGCTCACGTTCTCGCCACCGCGGTCCTACGACTGTACCCGGACGTAAAACTGGACATCGGCCCTCCGACCTCTTCCGGTTTTTACTACGATTTCGATTCGGAAATCCCGTTCACGCCGGAGGTCGTCGAGGCAATCGAGGCCGAAATGAAGAAAGTCATCAAGGAAAACCAGAGGTTTGAGAAAATCGAAGTTTCACGGGATGAAGCAATCGAAATGATAAAGGAAATGGGCCAGGAAACCTACAAGCTCGGGAGGCTCGATGACATTCCCGAAGGTGAGGCCATCTCGTTCTACCGAAACGGCGAATTCTCCGATCTTTGTGCCGGCACCCATGTCAACTATACCAAGAAGATTAAGGCTTTTAAGCTCCTTAATGTTGCTGGCTCCTACCACCGGGGGGATTCTGCCAACAAGCAACTCCAGCGTATTTACGGAACTGCTTTTGCAAGCAAGGATGAGCTCAAGGAACACCTCCACCGCATCGAGGAAGCAAAGAAGAGAGACCATCGCACGCTCGGACGTGAAATGGGACTCTTTCACATCGACGACATGGTTGGTCAAGGCCTCGTGCTTTGGAAGCCAAACGGTGCTATCATCCGGCAGGAACTCGAAGGCTTCATTTCTTCCGAGCTCTCCAAGCAAGGTTACTCCCAAGTCTATACGCCGCATGTCGGAAAACTGGAATTGTACCGTACTTCGGGCCATTTCCCCTATTATCAAGATTCCCAATACCCTCCCATTATCCACCGCGACTGCTTGACTGAACTAGCCGAAGAAGGCTGCTCCTGCTCCGAACTTTCGAACAAACTAGAGGAAGGAGAAATAGATGGATATTTGCTCAAGCCGATGAATTGCCCGATGCACATCCGCATCTTCCGTTCCGAGCAGCACTCCTATCGGGACCTTCCCATACGCCTTGCGGAATTTGGTACGGTTTATCGCTGGGAACAATCGGGCGAACTCAACGGCATGACCCGCGTACGCGGATTCACTCAAGACGATGCCCATCTCTTTATACGCGAAGATCAGCTTCAAGATGAAATCCAAGGTTGCCTTGGTCTAGTCAAAACTGTCTTTTCCCTACTTGGCATGAATGATTACCGCGTCCGCGTGAGCCTTCGCGCCCCGGAATCCGACAAATATGTCGGAGAGGCAGAGGCATGGGACAAGGCAGAAGACGCCCTCAGAGAGGCTGTCAAAACCCTTGGTGTAGAGTTTGAAGAAGAATTAGGGGAAGCAGCTTTCTACGGTCCAAAGATCGACTTCGTGGTCAAGGATGTCATTGGAAGGGAATGGCAACTCGGAACAGTCCAGGTAGACTATAACTTGCCGGAACGCTTCGACCTCACCTATGTTGGTGCTGACAATCAAGATCATCGACCCGTCATGATTCACCGGGCTCCCTTTGGTTCAATGGAACGCTTCTGCGGTGTTTTGATCGAACATTTCGCGGGAAATTTCCCAACTTGGTTGGCTCCCGAGCAAGTCCGTCTCCTCCCGATGAACGATGATCTGATCGACCACGCCGAAAGCCTTCTTATCCAATTGAAGGAGAAAAAAGTTCGGGCAAGCATAGATCGCCATTCCGGCAAGCTCGGAGCCAAGATACGAAAAGCCGAAACGGATAAGATTCCTCACATGATTATTCTCGGAAAAAGAGAAGTGGAAGAAGGAAAAGTATCGATTCGATCGAGAAACATGCCTGATCTGGACGGAACTTGTCCTTTCGAAGATTTCCTTCTTGCTGTCAGCAAGGAAATCGAAAGCAAATCGCTGCCCGCAAAAAGGCCTTCGGTCGAAAAAAGTCCATCCTGATCTTTCTTTCGGGGGTGTTCCCTTCTTGCCTAAAGAGGGATGCGTGAATAGGTTGTAAGCGTGGACAAAAACCACCCAATTAGAACTTTGCTCGCCTTTCCTTTTGTCGTGCTCATCCGAGCCTACCGTTTGGTATCCCCTCTCAAACAAGTTCTGTTTGGACCTTACGCACGCTGCCGTTTCCACCCGACTTGCTCGGAGTACGCTCTAGAATGTTTTAGTCGGTTTAATTTGATCAAGGCTTTCTTCAAAACGGGTGCCCGGATAAGCCGGTGCAACCCACTCCACCCGGGTGGCTTTGATCCGGTCGTCCAACCTGAGTGTCCCAACTGCGACGACTCCCAAAACGCCACCAATGATTATTGAGCCCGCACCTGCTTTTTGTGACGAGAGAACCGATCTCTTTCCTTTCTTCAGGCAAGCCATCGAACGGGCCAAGCAAACGAAAGATGAAATCTTTGCTTCCGTTACCATTGAGACCACTTATTCAGATCCTCTCGCCGTTGTAGAAAAGATTCATCTTCCCAATGATCCTCTTTGTTACTTCGAGAAACCATCTTCTGATTTCGCCATTGCCTGTGGGGAATTCATCGCAGAGTCGACTTTCGACAGCAGCAAACGTTTCCACAAAGCCAAAAACTGGGCGGACACCATCTTCGGCAAAACTCTCGTAGCTGGAGATCATCAACGTGCCGGAACCGGACCCACGCTTTTCATGGCGGCCACCTTCGAAGATCAGACCGAGCACTCGGAGTCCCCTCCTGCCCTCCAGGTTTTCCTGCCGCGTTGGCAAGTCGTACGACAAGGAGGCTCTCATTTCGTCGTCATCAACGCCAAGATCGACCAGGATTCGAGAGCCGACATCCTGACTGAAAACTTGACCGAGTCCATCAAACGGATCAAGGAAGTCCCATCCGACTTATTCCACTCCGCCCCCCACAAATCCGTAGAGCTAGGCTCCCCCACTGAAGAATTTGATTATGAACAAGCAGTGAGTGTAGCCCTTTCCCGCATCAAAGGGGGCGAGCTTTCAAAAATCGTTTTGGCACGCAAACTGACCTACCCCGTATCCGGAGAATTACCAACTTTCTCTATCGCCCATGCGCTCAGGGAGAGGTTTCCCGATTGCTTTACTTTTTGCATCGCTACTCCTGACGATGGAATGATGGTCGGGGCGACCCCCGAAACCCTCGCCAAGGTATCTGGAAACTCTTTGGAAACCGAAGCCTTGGCAGGCTCCGCTCCCCGTGGGCCTTCCGCCGGAAAAGACGCCCATTGGGGAAAAACACTGCTTGCCAGAGACAAGGAAGCCCTCGAGCACCGCCTTGTCATCGACAGTATGAAAAGGAGGCTCTCCTCCATTGGACTGGAATCCTGTCAAGAGGGACGGTCCCGACTCCTCAGGCTAGCTAACCTTCAGCACATCAGGACTCCCTTGCGGGCTACTCTCCCCCCTGGTATTCATCCCTTCGACGCCCTTGCCGCCCTTCATCCAACTCCCGCTATGGGTGGGACACCACGTACCTCTGCCCTCTCCGCTGTCCGGGAATTGGAAGGTTCCCCTCGAGGTTGGTACTCCGGGGTAACCGGCTGGCTCGATTCCAAAGGAAGAGGCGAGTTCATCGTTCCCATCCGATGTGGTAAAATCACCCAAGACACCTTGACCCTCTATGCCGGTGCGGGCTTGGTGGAAGGATCCGTACCCGAGCAGGAAAAAATCGAGACGGATTGGAAACTGCAAGCCATGCTTGAAGTTATTACGGGAAGAACTACTCTTCCCGGTGAATGAATCCTGATTCGAAATCAACTGCCCTAGCCAATGAAGCTTGGGGATGCATGGTGGCCAAGTCTCTGGTGGATTTAGGAATTGGCACGGTTGTTTTTTCTCCAGGTTCTCGCTCCACCCCCTTGGTTCTTGGTTGCGAGAACCAAGTCGGCTTAGAAACCATTCCCATACTCGACGAAAGAACGGCTGGATTCTTTGCCCTTGGTTTAAGCAAAAGACTGGCGAGGCCAACTGCCTTGATATGCACTTCCGGTTCGGCCGTAGCCAACTGGCTTCCCGCCGTAGTGGAAGCTGATCATTCAGGCACTCCCCTTCTTCTCCTCTCCGCCGACCGGCCTCCCGAGTTGCAGGACTGTGGGGCGGGACAAACCATCAACCAAGTCGAAATTTTTGGCCGTTTCACCAGAGCTTTCCACCAAATCCCCATACCCTCTCAATCCCTCGAAAGCCTCAAGGCCTTGGCCGAGACCATAAACCTTGCACATTCCCAGAGCATGGGCCAAAACCCCGGTCCCGTACACTTGAACTTTCCCTTTCGCGAACCGCTCTTCACCGGAAACGGGCAAAGCTTGTCCATCGAGCTCCCTTCCACTCCCTTTCAAGCAACCAAACCCAAGGAGGAAGAATCGAACAAGACACAAGTCCTTGAAATCTTTGCAAAAAGCAAAAGACTCCTAGTGGTCGCGGGGGAACATGCCCCGGCCCAAACTTTTGAAAGTTGGACGGGTGAACAATCCCCTCCCATCCTATGCGATTCTCTCTCTCCCCTTAGGGAATCCGGTCACCCCAATGCGGTCCTTCGCTTTGAAAATTTACTTCGAAACGATGAGTTTTTGAAGAATGCCGAGCCTGACCTCATTCTTCAAGTAGGCCCCTTGCCCACCTCCAAGACCCTCCGTAACTGGCTAGGTGAATTGCATGTTCCGAGGGTCGTACTGGAACCGAGGGGGATAAATGTCGACCCACTGGATGGACCAAGCCAGTCCTTCGACCTCAGTTACTCCAAGACGGCAAGCATGAATCCACCGGTTTGTGAAAAGGGGTGGAGTGATCTTTGGATGAAATCAG
>JAURNO010000049.1 GCA_030830145.1 Verrucomicrobiota bacterium | reverse complement strand
CAACGCTATTGGCCGATCCGGTGCCCGCCGTCGCAACACCGGCTTTTTTTATCTTTTCCAGGATTTCGTTGCGCATGTCGAGCAATCCTCCAAGCCTTCGTTCCTGAGAAGAATTCATCCTCATTTGCTCCGTGGCGCTTTTGTTGATCTTCGTTACTTTTTCGAGCACTTCCCCCATTTCCTTGAGCTTCCCAGGCCTTTCGGCCATTTCGACTCGACCCACGGAGTTGCCTATAGCCTCGGCTTCATTAAGCAAGGTGTCGATCTGAGATCCGGATTTACTTTCCACTTCCTTGGAAAAACTTCTCCAAGTCTTTCGGAGATCACGAAGGGCATCCCGAACTTCCCGGTAATCATTGGGATCAACCGCTTCAGAATCCGAAAACTCACGGGTTTCACTGTCCAAACCATCCAAATATTTCTCCTGAGCCAAAATCCCATGGTCAACTTCTTCGGTATCCCTGAATTTCTTCCAAGCAATAAGAACCTCCCTGTCAAAGCGGTCGATCTTTTGCTTGAGTGAGTCGAAACGTTCTTTCATTCGGTCATTGCTATCTTCCATTCGAGCCAAGGTTCCTGCGATTTCCTGTAATTTATCCAAAACGGCATCGTTTTCCTGAAACCGATGATAATCGACTTTTTTAAGCGGCAAGGGGTTTCCCTCGTCATCGTTGCGAATCCTCGGAGGTTCCTCGAACATCTCCAGGAAATCTTTGGCGGTTCTGGCTTCGAAGGTAGGTTGATTCGCTTGGTCCAATATTCGATCGCACATTGTGGTTATAATATCCGCCCGCTTGGACTGAACGTCATCCTTGGACAAAAAAAGCAAAGCCTTGTCCTGAGTCTTAAGGAGAAACTTTTTCTGATCTTCCTCTACCAAATTGTTGGAAGCGTCTTCGAATACTTCGGTCGTGGCTTGGCTGAGAGATTTTTTGATTTCCTCGTCATTGAGATAATCAATGCCCCGCCAATCCTGTGGAAACTTACCGGAATAAGCGGATAATTCGTCCCACCTTTGACCGGGAGTGTATTCCGTGTCTTTGGCAATTCTTTCGGCTTCACTGCGGGCGCCCCACAAACCACTAAAGTAAGCAAGGGCAACGACTGAAGAAGCGGCGATCAAAAGGAAAACCGCAACTGCAACCATCCATAGCATCTTGGTTCGCCCACGTAGCTTTTGTATCCGGTTCTTGACCTGATTTTCTGCCTTTTGCAGGTCCATCATGATCTCCGGTGACAGGGATTTCCCCATATCTTGAAAATCTTGCCTGAATTTCCTCAGTTCATTTTGTTCCGCCAAATACGTTTCCAGAGATTTGCCTCCCGCAATTTCCAGTTGCTGCATTTCAGCCAATCGGTTTTTGAAACCGGAAACCATCCCTTCGAGTTCCCTTTCGGCCTTCGCTTCTTCAGCCAATTCCTCAGCCCATTCTTTGTACTCGTTGTAGACATTGATGTCATCAGCATCCAATTCTCCTTCCAGGTTATGTTCTTGGGCCAAATTAAAAAACTCACCGATCAAGGCCAAAGATCCTTTCCAATCATCGGCCGCCCGAAAAGACGCCAACTCAATCAGGGTTTCTTCCAAGCGGAGTTTGGCGTTTCTGCGCTCGACTCCGACTCTTACGGCAAGAGCGTTTTCCCATTGCTCTCCCTTCGGAGCAACAACCCAATCGGTTTCCTCAATTTCAAGAATAAGATCGAGAAACTCTGCTTCCCGCCCAGCTTGTATAAGCCCATCCAATTCCTTGATCTTGCTCTCCTGAATCTTGACACTAAGTTGGCCGAAATGCCTTCTCGCCGAAGCATGATCTGGATTCGCCTTGAGGATCATCTTAAGAATCTTGAAAGTCTTGTCCTCGTCTCGACTCCGGGCAGCCGTTCGATACTCCCGAAAAAGCGGGCTGTCTTCAGTGATCTCTTTGTCGTAGAGACCATTAAGCAAATCGACGTGTTCTTCCGCCCAATTCGGACCGACATACAAACCTTTCTCATCGCAAATACCACGCCATTTGCCGTCGTTCGAGAAGGACAACTTCTCCATCAAGGTCAATACGTCGGGCGGTTGCTCGGCAAGCTCACGGGCGGCAAAGTCTTTACCCGATCGGATCAAAGTAACGCAATGCTCCAGACGCTCGTCTATCTGAGTTCGGTACTTTGCGTACTCCTTGGCAAGAGCATGAAAAACGGGATCAGTGGTGGCCTCCTCGCGAAGAGCTTTTTCAATCCGGTCAATGAGTCGATCGATATTCACAGCTTAATTGTCGTTATTCAATTTCAGGGGGGCTCAGCCGCAAAAAATCGCTCTCTTTGACGAATTCACCCGAAAAGGTCTTTTTGTAAATGGCCAAGGTCCACGGAACCCCGCGAACAAAAGCAGTTTTCCCCGACACAGACAACTTCGGATTCACAAGCCGCCCGTTGGCTTCCTTGAGCAAGCTTTCAACACCGGATTCCCCTTGAGTCTTGGACTTGAAGTATTTGATGAAATTCGTGTAGGAAGTTCTGTTGGATAGAACGCTGGAGCAAAGCTTCAGGTCCGTCGACTTTAGCTGCTCATACCTAGGCAAAGTTTTTTCAGAATTACGAAAGCTCTCATAGCGTCTGCTGAAAAGCGAAGATATTT
>JAURNO010000048.1 GCA_030830145.1 Verrucomicrobiota bacterium | reverse complement strand
TGTTCAGTCCCCTGTTTTGTAGATTCGTGCGGGTCGGATCCCATTCCCAATCCGAAAACATGAGGATGTTGGGTCGGGCCAAGCCTCCGCAACAAGGGCAGGTAGGCAAAGGATCCTTGGCTCGGAGAGTTTCTTCATCGATTTCAACGCGCAGGCTCGGTTCGACCGCCCAAATCGGCTGTCCGCATTGATCGACGCATTGCAGATGCATGAGGGAACCGTGGCATTCGTTCACTTCATGTCCCGGAAAGCCGGATTGTTGAAAATGCCCATCGACGTTGGAGGTAAAGACAAAGGCCGAAAGGTTTTGTTCCCTGATCCACTTCAGGAGAAGAGAAAACCCGAAGTGCGGTTCGGCTTGACGATAAAGGTTCAGCCGGTGTCCGTAGAAGCCCCAAGCTAGTTCGGGTGATTCCCGGAACCAGCGTGGGTTGGCCATTTCTTCGAAGCGTATTCCGAGCTTGGCCAAAGGAGGGTAGGCTTCCCAAAAGCCGGAAGTTCCACGAAAGTCCGGCAAACCGGAATCCACCCCCATGCCGGCACCGGCTCCAATGAGAACCGCTTTGCAGTTGCTGAGTGCCTTAGAGACGGTCCGAAGGGATTGGTCACACCGATGGTTCATTTGTAAAATGATGAAAACACGTGTTTTTTTCTTTGAACTGAATGCCTGTCTGTTGCTACCTATTGGCTGGCTTTACAAACTGAATTGAAACACGGATTAGATAGCGTTGTCACGACTATCCTGCTTGCCCTGTGTGGGTTTTCGGGATGCGTGACCGTGCCCAAGAAGCAAACGCCTGTAATCCAGGACTCGAATGAAAGCATTATCCTCAACGATCTGCCCAAAAGGGATCAAGTCGTTGCCCAAGCGGTTACGCCTCTACTACAAAGATCGGGTGGACTGGCCTTTTCCGAGCAAGGAACTTTATTTTTCGCCAATCACAAAAAGTCCGGAACGATCGGTCGGTATGAATTGGGTGAGGAAAGCGAGCCGGAAACTTTCATCGACTTGTCCGAGTGGATTTCTTCATCCGGTGATCGGGACCTGAGGGTCGAGGGTTTGCGCATCGACGCCAAGGGCAGGCTCCTCATTGCGGAGGCTGGAACGGGCAAGCTCTTGAGGGTTTCGCCGGATGCCCGAAAATTGGAAGTGTTGGCCGATTCGTACGATGGATACCGTTTTGCCACCGTCAAGGATCTGGCGATTGGCTCGAATGGTGATCTGTATGCGAGCTCCCCTTATTCGGGAACCGTTTACAGGATCAGGCCTGACTCCGGTTACGTGGGTATCCTTAACGAGGACCTTGTTCGGGTGGAGGGCTTGGCCATAAGTCCGGATGGTAAAAGTTTGGTAGCGGCCGAACCTGATGCTTCGCGGATCGTGGTGTTCGACATTCCCGATGAATTAGTCCCGGTCACTTCGTGGACCTTGGTGGACTTTTCTCCCTCCGGAGTCGAGCCCAAGGGAGTGGTTTTCGATGAGAAGGGACGTTTGTTCGTTGCTTTGGGAGCCCGCGAGGAAATAAGGGTCTTCGATTTGGCAAAGGGTGAAGAATTGGTCGTCTATGACGCCGGTGGCGTTGCCGAAAACCTGACTTACCGGGATGGTTCGCTTTTTGTTTCGGGCGGGGACCGTATCCGTCGGATGCGTTTGCGCACTGAGTAATCGACTTCGGCTTTTGCCGGTTCCAGATCTGACGAGCATTGGTTGATAGGCACTTGGGTGTGTTCTTCACAATGATTTCTCGATGGTGATAACTTCTCTTTGACTTAGGGTGGCGAGCCTTCAGATTGAGAAGTAGAGGTTGTAACCCAGTATATTGTTATGGATGAGGAATTTCTTCACTTGTTTGAGGAGTCGCCGGCATTGCGGCTCATGCGTGGTCGCTTAGGCTCCTTCGTTGTAGGCTTCTTTACGAAGACCTTCAAAAAGTGGGGAGTAGTCGAGGCTTCGGAAGAAGAACTTGCGGCGACCCTTGCCGAGCACATCGAGCAAATGAGGGAGTTGGAGGATTACGACGCACCCAAACGTCTCCCTCAAGAATATTTGGACGAGTGGTGCGATGAAGATCACCGGTACATGACCAAAGTTTACAATGAGGAGAGGGAGGAATACGTTTTCCGCCTCACCAGGCACTCGGAAAAGGCGTTGAGTTGGTTGCAGGATCTTCTTGCCCTCCAACACCGCGGTTATGCAACCACGGAGTCGCGTTTCAACCGGATCATGCTTGAGATGCAGAACTTGGCCCAGGGCGTGAATGCCGATCCGGAAGCTCGCATAAGGGAACTGTCCCGCAAGCGCGATGATATCGATGAGGAAATCAGGAGGATTCAGGAAACTGGAGAAGCTCCGATTTTCGGCGAAGACGTCATTCGTGATCAAGTGTACGACCTGTCCGATTTGGTGGAGCATTTCCTTTCGGATTTTCGGGCCATCGAAGAGTTTTTCAAGGACCATGCCCGGGAAATTTCAACCCTCTATGCGCAGGGGGAAGCATCCAAGGGAGATATTGTGGAGCATGTGCTCGATTCCGACGAGCAACTCAGGTCATGCGATCAGGGCAAGAGTTATTTCGGGTTCCGCAATATGATGACGAACCCTTCATTGGCCCGCCAACTCAGGACTTTGGCTGAACAAACCTCACAGATTGCGCGCAAGCGAGGTTTGGATACCAACAAAACCTTTTCCGATCTTGGAGACCGTCTCTTTGGCGAGGCAGGTGCGGCTCACGGAGCTTACGGTAGAATAAGCCGGAAACTCAGGCAGGTGGTTGGCGAACATGCCGGCGGTGGAGGCCGCCATGTCCGGGATACTCTTTCGAGAATTCGCAGACAGGCCTTTCGGCTGCGTGATCAACCTCCGGAAGATTGGGATTTTGAGATCGAAATACGCCCGCAATTGTTCGGTTTGATGGAAGCCGAATTTTGGGAACCCAAAGCCGTCGAACCTTTCGCCTCCGTCAAAAGCGCCAAACCCGACGACTCCGAGTGGATGAACGAAATCCTTCAATCAGTCGGCGAACCTTTGGATTTGGGGAAATTTCGCGAGCGGGTCGATGAAGTCTTGGTGGACCAGGATAAAGCCAGTCTTACTGATATGGTTGATCGTTACCCCTTGGAGCGTGGTGTAGTGGACGTAGTTTGCTACCGCGTGATCGCGGGCGAGGAAAACCGACATGAAATTCTCAAGGATGAACTCGTAACCATTGACCTGAACCGTCCGGCTCAACCCCGTTACGTAGAGGTGGAACAACTTATCTTTCAAAAACACAGCTTATGAATCCAGCCATAACACATCGACATGTCATCGTACGACTTCTCAACGGACCCATTTATCAGGAGGATCTCGACTTGTGGGGTCGCCTTGGCGCGGAATGGGACAAAATAAAGAGTCACTTTGTCGAAATGGGCCTCGAAGTTGCCAGAGACGACAATGCCGGTTACGCCTTTATCAGGCAATGCGAGGAGGAGGAAGAAAGCAACGAGGGATGGGACGACGCTCAGACTTCTCCTCTTCCGAGAGTTCTCCGACGTACGCGCCTGACCTATCACCAAACGATCTTTATGGTTCTTTTGCGTGAGGAACTCATGCGTTTCGAACAGAGCCAGGAGGATGGCGACCATTTGTACAGGTCAGCTTTGGATTTGCGGGAAATGATGGTTTCTTATTACCCGGAACTGCATGACGAAAAGAAAATTCATCGCCAGATTTCCTCTCTGGTCACCAAGTTCGAAGAGTGGGGAATCTTAAAGAAGGTTCGTGACCGGGACGAGGGACTTTATCGCGTGGAAAGGATCATTAAGGCAAAATTGCCGCCTGAGAAGTTAGCTGAAGTTCGCGACCAAATCAAAAGGCGCCTGCCGGAAATAGACGACGAAATGGAGGAAGAAGATGCTTGAATCTCAATTAGAACTAGAATTTTCGCCGGACAAATCAACTGCGGGTTATCGCCTGCACGAATTGTCCCTTTTGAATTGGGGAACCTTTCACAATGAAGTGTATTCCATGCGTCCCGACGGACGGACGTCCATGGTCACCGGCCGAAATGGTTCCGGTAAATCGACCATTGTTGATGCCCTGCTAACCCTTCTCGTGCCCAACCGCGTCCGCAACTACAACGTTGCTTCCAGTCAAGCGGGAAGCCGGGAAAGAAACGAGCGCGATTATGTACTCGGGGCCTATTCCGAGATTCATGACGCAACGACTGGTCAGGGACGGAAGGAAACGCTCCGCAAACCCGGAGAATCGTATACCGTGTTGCTTGCCTGGTTTTACAACGAGGCGTACAAGACCGATGTTTCCGTGGCTCAGGTTTTGTGGTGCTTACCTAGTGGCAAAGTAGAAAAGATTTATTTGGTCGAAAAAAGAAAACTCTCCATCGAGGAAGATTTCAATGATCTCGGGGACGTAGACAATATCAGGAGGATTATCAAGGACCGGGGGTTGATCACCTTTGATTCCTTCACGGCTTATCATAAGAAATTCGAATCTATGCTGTTCATGGACACCGATTTGGGAAGTCGGTCTCCCATGTCGATTTTCAATCAGGCGGTCTGCATCAAGGACGTCAAGGATCTCACCCAGTTCATTCGCGAACATATGCTTGACGATGGTGGGTCCAAAGAAAAGTTACTTGCTTTGCAGGAGCGTTTCGATGATTTGCGCAGTACGCACCGCCGTATCGAGACGGCTGCCTATCAACTCGAGCAATTGGAGGAGATCAAAGGCACCCACGACTCTTTTCTCGAGGGTTCCAAGGAACGTGATCATGCCGAGGATTTGCACCGAGCAACGGAACCTTTCTTCGCTCAGTCCGAACTGGATCAGAGAATCGAATGGATTGACGAACTCAAGCATCAGGAGGAAGCCGAAAGGGCCCGTCTCAAGAGCTCGCGGATCGAGGTCGACCGTTTGAGAGAAAAGCTCAATCACTTGGAAAGGGCTTTGTCGGACAGTGACGAGAACAGACGACTCGAGCAAGTGGGAGCAGAAATGGATCGTTTGCGCGACAAGCGGGAGGTTGTCTCCAAACGGGCGGTCGTATTCGATCGACATCTTTCTTTTTGGGAAAAGGGTGCGACGGTCAAAGAAGAGGAGGATTTTCTGACCTTGCGGAGGGAACTCGATACACAATTACCACGACTCGAAGCCAAGGTCGCCGAATTGGACGAGAAAATTCCGGAAATTTCCTACCTTTTGCGTAAGGGCGACGAGCGGGTCGAATCCCTTGAAAATGAGAGAAGTTTTCTACTGGAAGCCAATTCGAATATTCCTCACGAGCTTGCTCGTTTACGGAACGACTTGGCGACTCATTTAGACCGGGATGCAGGAGAGTTGCCTTTTGTCGGTGAACTTGTGCAGGTGGTTCCTGATGAAGATAAGTGGAAAGGACCGATTGAGCGTCTTCTTAGGCCTTTTTCCCTTACCATCGTCGTGTCCCAGAAATTGGCAAAGGAAGCCGAGGCTTACTTGGAGGAAAACCATCTTGGTGAGCGTTTGGCTTTCGTTTGTCCACACCCGGACCCCAAGGAACCCAAACTGCACGATGAATCATTGACGGCGAAACTTTCAATTCGTCCGGAAATGGAAGAAATTCGTCAAGTTTGGTTGAGGTCGGCTTTGGCTGAACGATTTCCCCACCTCTGCAAGGAAAAACGGGATGCATCCTTTGCCAAATCCAAGAATGCTTTGACATTAGATGGTTTGGCAAAGAGCAATGGCCTCTTGCGCGAAAAGGACGACACGTTTTTTCTCGAGGATGCAAGCACTTGGGTCATGGGTTGGGACGTCTCCATAAAGCAAAAGACCTTGGACGATTCTTTGTCCAAATGGCGTGAAGAGGTCGATAAATCCGGCCGAGCTCTACGGGAAGCGGAGAGTGAAAGACTGGCCTTGCGCTCCAAGGTGCGTTCCGGCGCCCAATTGCAAGCGTGTGCCAATGAATTTGCCGACGTAGATCATGTCGGTTTGGCCACGCGGATTGCGGATTTGGAAGAGGAAGAACGCGTAATCGTAGGTGGCTCGAACGTCTTGAAGAAACTCAAGGAAGATCGAGATGCCGCCGAGCAAAAGTTGGAGAAATCCCAGACAACCCGAGATGAGGTTCTGCAAAGAATCGGCGGGGTGGAAGCTCGAGCCGAACGTAACGAATCCCGCATCGCCTCGCTTAAGTCATTGCTCAAAAAATCAAAAGAGGAATTTCTCTCACCCGATGAGGAGAGCGGGGAACTTACCGAGGAGGAATTGGAGCAGGCCGAGGAACGACTGAAAGTTCTTTTCGACGATATTGAAAAAGAGTTTGGCGTGCCGCCCGAAGAACCAGATCAGATTGAAGAAGCAGCTCGCATTGCGACCCATAAGCTCGAAAACAGAATTCAGAAACTCGAATCGGGCTTGGATAAGTTTCGCGACAAGAACGTGGCGGCCATGCAGCGTTTTATCGCCGATGCCCGCAACCAAGCTTTCCGAGATGAATTGACCTTGGATTTGGAGGAGGGATACAATCATGCAACCTATTCGTCTTTCGAAGAAATACGTAGACAAATCGAGGATGAGGACTTGGCCAAGAACCGGGAGCGTTTCGAGGAACTCTTGCGCGTTCAGGTGCCCGAGGAAGTTTCCGGATTCAGCGAGGCTCTCGAATCGCACCGGGATCGCATTCGCAAACGTATCAACGAGTTGAACGAGCATCTCTCCCGCGTTACCTTCGACCGCAAGGAGGAGACCTACATTCAACTGAAGTTCGAGGATGCCGGAGACGACGGGGTGCGCCGTTTCAAGAAATTGCGCAGGCATGCCTTGGAGGGTGACCTGGAGGCCGACGACGAGGACGAGCGCCGCCGCGAACGTTACCATCGGGTTGAACAGTTTCTAAGCGAATTGGAACAGGATTCCAATTGGACCGAACGGGTGATCGATGTCAGGAACTGGTTTCGTTTCCGGGCGGACGAATTCTACAAGGACGAGGATACTTTGCGACAAAGCTACAGTGGGGCAGCCGGTAAGTCGGGAGGCGAGAAAAACCGCCTCGCGTCGACAATTCTGGCTACCGCAATCGCCTACCAGTACGGAATCGACGTAGGTGGTAAACAGACTGAAACCTTCAGGTTGGTTGCGGTGGACGAAATGTTCAGCAAGACCGATGACGAGTTTTCTCAGTTTCTCCTCGATTTGTTCAAGGAGTTTCATCTTCAGTTGCTTATCGTTCAGCCTTTGGACGCCAAGATTCATGTGGTGCAAAAGTACGTGGAGCGATATCATGTCGTGGAACGCCGCGACGGAGTTTCCTTCGTCGGTGACTTGAGCGTCCGGGAATACCTCGGTGATCAACTGTCCGAAAGCGAGGAGGATGCCGTTGCCGCAGAAGAGGGCGAATCGGTGGATGCCGATTCTTAGTCCGTTTATCCTGTCTTTGGTTCTCTCTCTCTTCTTGACGAGAGGGGGAAGTTGTTTCTTATCCTTTTTGCCATGACCGAATACAATCCGAGCCCAACTCGATACGATGGACGCATGCCGTACCGCAAATGTGGTCGATGGGGAGTAAAACTTCCCGCGATTACTCTCGGTTGTTGGCATAATTTCGGGGGAGAATCACCGACGGTGAGCCAGAGAGAGATGATTTATTCAGCTTTCGACGCTGGCATTACCCATTTCGATCTGGCCAACAATTATGGTCCACCGTACGGTTCCGCAGAGGAAAACGTTGGTACGATCCTCAAGGATCTTCCCCGCGATGAAATCCTGATCACGAGTAAGGCGGGGTACGACATGTGGCCCGGACCCTATGGAGAATGGGGTTCCCGCAAGTATGTTTTGGCTAGTTTGGATCAATCCTTGAAGCGGATGAACGTCGATTACTTCGACTTCTTCTATTCCCACCGGTTCGACCCCGATACTCCCTTGGACGAAACCATGGGCGCTTTGGATACGGCCGTTAACCAGGGGAAAGCTCTTTACGCCGGCATCAGCAGTTATTCCGAGTCATTAACCCGCGAAGCCTACGCGGTAACCAAGGAAAACGGTTTTGCTCCCCTGGCTATTCATCAACCTAATTATTCGATGCTCAATCGCTGGATTGAAGAGGGATTGACGGATGCGTGTGAAGAGCTTGGTCTTGGCATTATCGCGTTTTGTCCCCTTTTTCAGGGGCTTCTTACGGACAAGTATCTCAACGGCATCCCCGATGGTTCAAGGGCCACCCTAAAGCAATCTCCTTTGCGCAAGAACGAAGTAAGCGAACAAAACATTCGGGTTATCAGTGAATTGAACGATCATGCCGGTGAGAGAGGGCAGACGCTGGCTCAGATGGCTCTGTCATGGGTCTTGCGTGACCAACGAGTGACGAGTGCCCTGATTGGAGCCAGTTCGGCTTCTCAGATCCTCGAGAACGCACAATCCGTCAATCAGACTGATTTTACCGCAGACGAGCTTCAGAAACTTGATCGCATCCTGGCGAAGATCAATTTACCCAAGTCACTTTGGTCGACGGAATAGGGTGGGGCAGGGTTAATATCCTCCTCCTCTTCGCAAGCTCTCCGCGACTCCTTTTTGTGATCGTTTAAGGCAAAACGTTTTCAAACAAATTGGTTGAGTAATTGTAGTAACGAACTTCGTTAACGTCGTTACTCATGACGTAAATCCAATTTCCAATATTGGGTTGGTAAAGAAAGGGGTATACTGCTTTGTTGGACCAGACCCAACCTCTCGTCTCGGCCCATGCCCAAATGCCATTGAAGTTGTCGGAAGCAAGATAAAGCCAGCCGTGGATAGAATGATATATCCAACCATGATTGAAATTCTTGTAACGTCCAAACCAAGGGCTTTTTACCCAGCCACCATCTTCCTTGATCGAATCGAGAGTTAGAATCGAGAGAGCTTCCTGATAGGATGTTTGGTTTTGTCGGTTGAGACTTCCCTCAAACGAAATCTTTCGGATGTTGCCCAAGGTGATATCACCCACGCTTTGAGCAAAGGCCCTGAAATAGAGAATGGAATGAGA
>JAURNO010000047.1 GCA_030830145.1 Verrucomicrobiota bacterium | reverse complement strand
GTCATCGCGAGGGCGTAGCCCGAGGCGATCCACTGTGAGTCGAGAAACGTACCGCATTGCCGAACTCATCCTTCGAGACACGATGGATTGCCGCGTCCCTCCCTTCGGTCGCTCCTCGCAATGACAGGGCGTGGAGACTGGGTACTCTTCGTATTGTCATCGCGAGGGCGTAGCCCGTGGCGATCCACTGGGAGTCGAGAAACGTACCGCATTGCCGAACTCGTCCTTCGAGGCACGATGGATTGCCGCGTCGCTCTCTTTGGTCGCTTCTCGCAATGACGGAGTGCGTGGATAACCCGAATCCTTATCCCGCAAAGCAAAAAAAACTTGCCTTTTTTATGTAAGAAATTCCGATTTAATGCTAAAAGAGTGGTATGACATCATTGTGCAGAAGAGGGTATAGTACTCAAATTTGCCTTGATTAATACTAAAAAACGATCATTTTAGACACAAATCTTGGCGTAGTTCCGTGAATAATTCATTCAATTCTGTTTCCCGACTCAGTAGTGGATTTGCTGCTTTTCTGTCCGCATGGTCAGCGGTCATGCTTTGCTTCTTTCGTAAATTGAAGCCCTCTTTGTTGCTTTTCCTTGTCGGGTCCCCGGGAATTCTATGGGGAAACACCGTTTATACTTTCACCGATGCTGGGGCCTCCGGGAGGGAGGGGCCGACCCAAACTCAAGTCAACACTGCCTATGCCGGAGGCACCTTGGCGAATTCAGTTACGATCAATACCCGGGGCATTCAGGAATGGACCGTTCCGGTGGCCGGACTTTACCGCATCGAAGCCTACGGGGCCAAGGGAGGGAGCAACACTGAAAATCACGGCGGTAATGGGGCCAAGATCATTGGTGAATTTACGCTTCAAAGTGGCGAAGCGATCAAGATTTTGATCGGCCAAAGAGGGCAAACTTTATCTGTTCGTGCCAATACGGGAGGAGGCGGCGGTACTTTTGTTTGGAAAGCGGCGGGGAATACTCTCATGCTTGCTGCCGGAGGAGGTGGAGGAGCTGGTTACAGTTATGTTGGAAAGGCTGCCGTGGCAACGGCCATTGGGACAACCGGCTCCAACAATGCAGGAAACCCAGGATCCAATGGCAATGGTGGAAACCCGGGGGCCGCCGGTTGGCTGAGCAATGGAACGGGAGCCAATGGCGCCGGAGGAGGAAGTCGACCTCTCCAAGGCGGAGTTGGAGGTGTGGCCGGTACTACCCCAACGGGTTTTGGCGGTTTTGGCGGTGGGAGTGGGGGTTCTGGAGACTCTAATTCAATGGATGGTGCGGGAGGCGGAAGCGGATATTCTGGTGGAGCCGCCCAAACGGGCAATGACCAAGGTGGAGGTGGTGGCGGTTCCTATAATTCCGGCACCAATCAGACCAATACCGGAGGGGCTCATGCTGGTCCAGGCCGAGTGATCATTACTTTTTTACAGTCTTTGTCCCCCGTGATCAGCCAGGGAGCGGGTCCTTTGAGCAAGACGATTTCCGAAGACGGCACGGCGAGTTGGACGAGCGCTGAGTTGAGTGCGACGGATGCGGACACTGCAGCCTCGTCTTTGGCTTGGAGCGTATCTTCGCAGGCGAGCAACGGAACGGCAACGGTCACCGGTTCGGGTTCGTCCCCTGCTACCTTTACCTACGCGCCCAATGCGAACTTCAATGGGAGCGACAGTTTCGTGGTTCGGGTTTCCGATGGTTCGTTGAGCGACACGATCACGGTGAACGTCACGGTGAATGCCGTAAATGATGCTCCTGTGATTACGCAAGGGGCCAGTTTGACCATCGTGGTTGCCGAAGACGCCAGCCTTTCGTCCTCCGGAGTCGCGGCTACCGATTCGGATGCAGGGGACGTTTTGACTTGGAGTTTCAGTGCCCAGGGAGACTTAAAGGGTTCTTTGAGCTTGGGGGGAACCGGGGCGAGTCCGACCTTTCTTTATCAACCACAGGCGGATTTTCATGGCTCGGTCAACTTGCTTGCCCGAGTGACTGATTCCGCCGGTGCTTATGATGAGACCACAATCACCATTTCTGTCACTGCGGTGGAGGATTTTCCCGAAATAACTTACGGAGGGGGTGGGGCGACGGCTTCGGCGAGCTTGTCCGAGAACCTGCGGTCGGTGGTTTTCGTTACGGCGAGCGATGCGGATGGAGACAGCTTTTCCCATTCGATCGCAAGCGGTGCGGACGCAAGCCTGTTTTCGATGGATTCCGCAACGGGCGAACTTTCTTTTGTCAGCGCGCCGAATTTCGAGAGTCCGACCGATTCGAATTCCGATGGAGTTTATGAAGTGACGGTCCGGGTAACCGATGCCAATGGAAATTCCGACGATCAAGCGATCTCGGTAACGGTTCTCGATGCGCCTGAGTCGCCTGCGGATCTTGCCCTTTTGCCTTTCACCATTCCCGAGAACCAACCCTCGAATACCTTGGTGGGAAGTTTTTCCACGGTCGACCCGGATGATCCGAGTTCCACCGGATCTTACCAGTACGCTCTGGTCGACGGGAACGATTCTTCGGACAATGCCGCGTTCTTGATTGATGCAAACGGCAGTTTGCGGGCTCTTTCGAGCTTCGATTTCGAATCCTTGGCTGCGGATCTCAACCGCAGTACGGCTACTCACGGGCAAGTTTCGAGCTCTTTGACCTCGGCTGGCTATCCGTCCACCCTCCACCTTGCCGCTCAAACGAGTTATCCCTTGCTCTCGATTCGGATTCGAACCACCGACGATACGAACGCCTCCTTCGAAAAGGCAGTCTCGATCGCCGTTCTCGATCGGGATGACGAAATTCCGGTCATCACCCGCAATGGCGATTCTTCCGTTCGTCATCCGGTTTGGCGAACTTATCAGGATGCCGGAGCCATCGCGCTCGACAACTTGGATGGCAACCTGACTTCTTCCATCGTCTCGGTCAATCCGGTCGACTCGAACCAGCCCGGCGATTACGTCCTGACCTACGACCTCGTCGATGCGGCTGGAAACTCGGCTCAACGGGTGACCCGCACGGTTACGGTGTACAACACCGACCCCAGCGACGTCGTTCTTTCCGAAGGAATCATCGATGAGAATCAACCTTCGGGTACTTTGGCCGGTCGGTTCTCCACGGTCGACCCGGACGACCAAGACGGGACCAAAACCTATCTTTACACTTTGGTCGAGGGCAACGGGTCGGCTGACAACGCCTCTTTTTCTTTGCAATCCGACGGGACGCTTCGTTCCGCGGCGTCCTTTGATTTCGAGAGCAAGAGTTCGTATGGGGTTCGGATCCGTTCGACCGACGAGTTCGGTGGTTTCCGCGAGGAAGCTTTCGTGATCCGGGTGCGCGATTGCTTCGTTCCGGTCGTCGAGACCCTTGGGGTGAGCGAAATTCAGGCCTCTTCGGCCAAGTTCGAGGGGCGAGTCGATGATTCGGGCGGTTTGACTGTTTTGGAGCGGGGTTTTGTGATCGGCAGCCG
>JAURNO010000046.1 GCA_030830145.1 Verrucomicrobiota bacterium | reverse complement strand
CGACCTGAGCGGCAAATACGATTGCCACCACCCCGAAGGGCATGCATCCGCAGCAAACTGTGGTCAGAATTGCCCAAACCAAACAATTGTCCGGTTGGGGGGGAAGTTGGCTTGAGACATGTTGGTCCATTGACCGATTAAGCAATTAAAAAACGGACCCAAGCAATCATAAAATAAAGACTGGATCCGTTTTACTTCGTCGTTGCCATGGGGGATACGCAAAGACAGGGCGTAATATTTAGTCATAGGGATCGTATTCGTATTGCGAAGGATCGTAAAAAGGGTCTTCCAATCCGTACGGTTCTGCTCCAGCATAGTATAGGGCAAAGAGGAAATAGACTATGTAGACAACCAAGCTCATTATTACCAAGCCCATGCTTATCCATCCCCAAGTCTTGGCTTGCCTGGCGGCCGATAGAGCCCCCGGAAAATCACCGGCGGAATATTTACCATTTACTTGGCTGGCAAAAACAATGGCAACGATACCAAAGGGGAGATTCAGTCCGCAGCAACAAAAGAGGCCCAAGACGGTGGAAAGGATGGCCAAAACCAACTGACTGCTTGGCATGCGGGGTTGATTTTGCCTTTGGATATACTCTTCCATTTCGGTATTAAGCAAAAAAAGAAAACACCCAAGGTCTCACAGGTATAGGTGCAGGTCGAGCTCGGCTAGGGCTTACGACCATTCCATTAACACCCTATACCAATGTCATATGGCACGGGAGCTGGGATTCGAACCCAGGACCTACGGCTTAGAAGGCCGTTGCTCTATCCAGCTGAGCTACTCCCGCATGTTTCAGGACAGATTATAGGAGGAGGCGTTTTCGGCAAGTTGAAACCAAAGCAAACAATCAAACGGGACTTGTAAATGATGTTGCGGAAGGGTAGCTACCTGTTTTTAGCTCTTGGAATTCATTTCAATGTCTGAGTCCGAACAAGAAAACCACCCCCGTCCCATTACCGAAACATCGAAACTTGCGACTGCAAGCATGATCATGGGCTTTCTCGGTATCCCTTTGATCGGTAGCCTGATCGGTCATTATGCCTTGTTGAAGATCAATCGTTCGAATGGGACCTTGAAGGGTAAAAAGTTTTCACTGACGGGGATTTTCCTCGGCTATCTTAATATTTTGCTGATTGCACTCCTGGTCTTGCTGGTAAAATATTTAATGGACGCCTGGTCTCGTATGCCTTTCTGAAAAATCGTTTCCATTCGGGTTTGTCTCCTTTGAAGATTTTCTTCAACCTGTCGTTTCACCTTTAAACGTATTACTCATATCTGGAAAGTAACCTCAACCATTCGATCAAAATGAAAATCAAGTCTTCCATCTGCCTCTTCATTATAACCTGCCTGAGCGGAGTTTCAGCCTATGGGCACTGTCAGGTCCCATGTGGAATTTATGCCGACCAACATCGCTTCGAGCAGATGCTCGAGGATCAGGCCACCATAGAGAAGGCAGGAAAGTTAATTGCAGAGCTTTCGGGAAAAAACGACGCCTTGTCACGCAATCAGTTAAGCAGATGGATTGCGACCAAAGAGGCTCACGCAACAAACATACAAAAAGTGATCGCCGAGTATTTTTTGGCTCAGCGCATCAAAGCAACCGCCAAGAACTACGAAAAACAATTGGTTTCGGCACACTCTGTAATCGTCGCCGCCATGAAATGCAAACAGAACGTGGACGGAAATTCGGTCGCCGACTTGAAAAAGGCGATCATGGCCTTGCACAAGGCGTACGAAGGCAAAAAGTAGTCGATTTCAAATCCGATGAGTTCTCCTGATCTCGGGCTTTACGTCAGTTCGAACAATGTCGACCATGGGCCTCTCTCCCTCAAGGAGGCCACCGAACGGGTGCAAAGCGGGGAATTCAAACCCACCGATTTGGGGTGGCATCAGGGGGTATCCGGTTGGGTCCCCCTCAAACAACTTCCGGAATGGAGTCAAATGCAAGCCCCCCCTGCTCTCCCCATCACCAAGAAAAAAACACCCGACTCATCACCCGAAGATTCGGTCCCACCAATGGGGACCTCTCCCCAAAAGGCGAAACTTCGCCAAGGTTCCACAGTTCCTTCCGAGTCCGGTAACACGATGGACGGATTTGCCGATGAAAGGGCTGAAGAGCAAAGGTCGAGCGGCGGAATTGGAGGTAAGATATTGATTGCCTTTGCCGTACTGATCTTTCTCGCAACCCTTGCAATCATGGGTTGGTACTGCTGGAAAAATTGGGACGACATCATTCTGCAACTATAAAACTCATGATTCTTCGATGAATCATGAGAAGCGAGGGAAACAAAGAGTGCCTTAGCGACTAAGACTCATCGATCGACGAGGGACTCAAGTCTTCCTCCCTTATCTCGATTCTCTCGAAAGCGATGGTTTTTCCAGTCGCAGGATTGATCTCCACGAGGCACCCCTGTAATCCGACGTCACCTTGAGCTACGGGGCATTTTCGTGGTAACCCATCGACGAATCGTCCCACGCATGCCTCAATTTCACGGCCCAAAACCGATTCTCTCGGGCCAGTCATTCCCAAATCGGATTGGTAGGCAGTACCGCCTTTGAGAATCCTTCCATCCGCCGTGGGCACATGGGTATGCGTGCCAAAGATCAAATTGACTTTTCCGTCTAGGAACCAGCCGATGGCTTCCTTTTCCGAAGTTGTTTCAGCATGAATCTCTACCACCAGAGCATCGACCTCGTTCTTTAGTTTTTCGACCAGGCGATTGGCCGTGTCGAAAGGGCAACTCACCTTGGGTCCCATGAAGGTTCGTCCAAGTACCGTAAAAAGTCCAATTTTCTTACCTCCCGAGTCAAGGACGAGATGGTCTCTCCCTGGATTCGAAGAAGGCAGGTTCGCGGGTCGACAGACGAACTCGAGCTCATCGATTTCACGATGGAAGTTCATTTGATCCCATACGTGATCCCCCAAGGTGATGGCATCAACCCCGGCTTTGCGTATTTCCTCCGCAGTCTTGGCTGTGATACCCGCTCCTCCGGCCGCGTTTTCCCCGTTGGCGAATACAAGATCGACTTTTTGTTCGTTCTTCACCTCCCCCAAGCGAGATTTGAGGAAAGCTCGGCCAGGCCGACCCACAATATCACCAAGGACCAAAATTCTCATCTCTTTCAGGGAGCTTCCTGATAATAACAGAGCAACCGGTCATGAACGAGAAAGACGATATCGTCCCACTTATCGCCGTTCAAATCGACGACATAACCTTCGCGCGGCTCGAAAGCACTCCCCTTTTTGCCCTGGTAATGTAGGTTTTCCTCGAAGACCTTGAAGTGCAAGACGCTCTTCCATTGCTTACTTTGTTCGTCAAAGGAAAGGAATTCCAAAAAGTGCCTTCTTCCGTCAATGCAAAGGAGATCAGGACGTCCATCGTGATTGAAATCTCCCCAATCTACGGCGGCATGCTCGATCTTCGGGAGATCGGTCAAGTAGCGCGACTCAACCTGAAGAGCCAATCGCCCTCCCCTTTTGGTCATGAGTTGAAGAGCACTCTTGCCGAAAATCAAAAGAGAACGGGAGTCTCCGGACAATTCAATCTCAGTTTTGTCGGGCGAAACAGGTTCATCCTCCATTTTGTATGCCGAACGATAGATCTTTCCTGTATCTTCCTCGAGAGCTTCCCAATAACCTCCCGAGTGATAATACAGCAACTCGGTCTTTCCATTCCCATCAAGATCAAGAAAGGCGGGAACCGACAAATCCCCCTGAGGTTCGGTCGCGTTGAATTGGCGGGATACGATCAGTTCCCCTCCGGACCACGCCAAGGCTCGAACCTGCCCCTTGCCGGCAACCAGAAGTTCGGGTTTTCCATCCCCATCCACATCCGCCGCACCAAGGCGGGATGGAACGAGTTCCGAAAGTACACTTTTGCGAATAGAAGAATCCTTGCATGATTCCTTGAATTTGCCTTCTCCTTCATTGAGAAGAACCAGCGCAGCTTCCCGCTCGGAGAGAACGAGAAAATCCATGGATTGATCATCATCGATCCGGCAGGGAAAAACTCCGGATGGTTCACGCCGGAAATCCAATTCGATCTCGGAAAGTAAGTTGAAGGACTTTCGGCCCTTGACTTGCCAAACTTGCATCGAGAAATCAGATCGATCCTCAACGACAAGAATGATTTCATCTTTTTTGTCACCATCCACGTCCGCGGAAAAAGCATTCACTGCCTCCCCTTTAACGGGAATGGGAACGGGAAAGCCAAAACTACCCTTGATCGAACCCTTCTCGCGGGTGAAATGTGAGAGCCCGACTAGGTTCTCTTCGGGACTCAGAACGAGCAGTCCGACCGTTTTCGGGGATAACCGAACCTCTGAAATGGAAGTAATTCCATTAAGGGATGGATACGGAACGGGGTTTGAAAAAACCATACCGCTTCGCCCGGGTAGATAAAGTACTTCACTCTTGGTGGTCGAGGCGGTCACGACATCTTTTTTGCCATCTCCGTCAAAATCGGCATATACCCATGAGGTTCGTTTCTGATCTTGGGGAAAGACATCGAAATTACTTACGGAAAGCCCTTCAGCTTCATCCTTTTTTTCCTTTGAAAAAGAGAAGACCATCGCTTCGCCGGAAAGCCTGTCTATGGCGCAGAATCGAACCGGAGCCTTGCCTCTTTTACCCTTGGGCAAAGGATTGAAGGATGAGCCCAGGGCAAGATCGAAGGAGCGTTCCGGGCCAAACCCTTCCGAACCACCGTGACGGATTCTCAAGGAACGGTCCGAACCAGGCTTGAGATAGAGCCAATCGAGATGCCCGTCTTCATCAAGGTCGAGCAAGTCGAGTCCGCTGGCCCTTTTCGAATCCTCCCGGAACAGTTTGGACGGATAAAGAGGCTGGCCCTTCGAAAACGGCAAAACCTCAAGGCCTTCTTCAGTGAAGAGAAAAATGCGAGCAGGCGAGTCCTTGGATTTGCCCAAAACCTTGATTGCCTGAGAATGGCTCTTCAAAGTCTTCGTCTCGATTTCAACGGGCTTGCTCCACTTGCTGTCTTTCGTTCGGAAGTGAACGAGCAGACCGTCTTCCGGGCTCCCCCGGACAAGATCGGTTGATCCGTCACCGTTGAGGTCGCCGAAGGCAAAGGCAGTCAATTCTTCCGAAACAAAAAGATATTCCTT
>JAURNO010000045.1 GCA_030830145.1 Verrucomicrobiota bacterium | reverse complement strand
CTAAAATTCGATCGACCAAACCGGCGTCATTTTTGAGAGTCCGTGCTAGAATGTACCCTTTGTCGGGCAGATACAAAGTGTGGTTTTGCGCCACTGAGCATCGCTCCCACCCAGTGGCTTTGGGTGGGTTGCTATGTAGGAAGATAGTGTGCTCATTGCCTCTGATTCTTTGGCTGGATGAAAGGGGCAAGTCCAAGTTACCTCCTGATTTGACGAAACGGAGAATCCTGTCCATTTGAATTGCTGAAATTGAAATCGATTCAGATTGGTTCGAAAGCCAGAGATGAGCGACTTTTCTTCTTATTGCCTGAGGTAATGTCCTTAATTCCTTCGTGTTGATTTCGTTATTGCTTATGCATTCTCCGAGAACCCGCTCGACCCAATCATTTACAGCTTCCTCTTGTTCTTCCAGTAAATCCCTACTTCTGCTCATACCTCCTAGCAAATCCCTGTCGGCATCTTCCTTGAGTTGCCTTAAGCCATTCTTTCTAATGCGATTGCGAAGGTAGGATGAGGACTCATTGCTCTTGTCGTTGCACCAGGGGATCCTGAAGTCCGCTAGTTTCGCGCGAATATCTTCACGGTTGATGGTGATGAATGGTCGGACGATATGAATTTGTCCATGCTTATGTACGGGGCGTGGAGCACAAAGACCTTGAGGGCTTGCCCCGCGGGCGAGTCTCCAGATCATTGTTTCAGCAACATCGTCCTGATTGTGGCCTTGAATTAAAAGCTTTGTTTTGCTGCTTTTGCAAAACTTGATGAAAGGCTTTAACCTTTCGTCTCTAAGAGTTCCTTCGTCGTCTTTTGTACGAGGAGACGAAGGTCGGTAAATCGATTGCTTGAGTTCTAGTAACCGAGCCAATTCAGAGACGAATTCCTCATCCTGATCCGATTCCTCCCTCAAGCCATGATTGAAGTGGAGGACGCATATTCTTTCGCGACAGTGAGGGAATGCCGCATAAACCATCAAAAGAGCGAAGGTTGAGTCAGCTCCACCCGAGCATGCAACGGCAATGGGCGAGCTCGAGGAATCTTTTAATGCACTGACCGCCTTCTCGTGCCAGCAATTCAATGGGAAGGTTGTGAGTAGCTTACTGGAGACGGCTCGAAGCTTTTGGCCCAAAGGGAGCTGCTCAGTCACTTGTCGAATGGTCTCCTCAGGGACCAATGAAGTCGGAGGGGAACCACTTGCGCAGGCACTCGGGGATCTTGACGCGACCATCCTCCTGCAAGTGGTTTTCAAGAATGGCAGCCAGGACACGGGGAATGGCGAGAGCCGAACCATTGAGAGTGTGGACGGGTTTGGGTTTGCCGTCCGAGTCGCGGAACCGGATGTTTGCCCTGCGGGCTTGAAAGTCCGTAAAGTTACTGCAACTGGACACTTCAAGCCACCTTTTTTGCCCTGCGGCCCAGACCTCCAGGTCAAATTGTTTGGAATGTGGGAAGCCAATATCTCCGGAACAAATCAAGAGCACGCGGTATGGAAGTTCGAGCTTTTGAAGCAATCCCTCAGCATCCGCTCTCAGGGAATCCAATTCTTCGAATCTATGGTCGGGGTGTACCCACTTGACTAACTCTACTTTATCGAACTGGTGCAGTCGGTTGAGCCCCCGGACGTCTTTCCCCCAACTTCCTGCTTCCCTCCGGAAGCAAGGGGTGTAGGCGACTCGCTTGACGGGCAAATCTTCGGAGGGAAGAATTTCGTCGCGGAAAAAGTTGGTTACGGGAACTTCGGCAGTGGGGATCAAGTACACGCCCTCGTTCGAGTCAACGTACATCTGCCCTTCTTTGTCCGGAAGTTGACCTGTCGCCATAGCACTTGCGGCATTAACGACAATCGGCGAGTGCACTTCGCGGTATCCATTCTTACCGCCTTCTTCGAGAAAAAAGTTTATGAGTGCCCGAACGAGTTGAGACATTTCGCCAAGGTAAAACGGAAAGCCGGCACCGACAACTTTGACTCCGCGGGGGAAATCAATCATCTTTTCGAACCATGGGATATCGTAGTGAGGAGTGGCATGCGGGTAGTCTCCTTCGACTTCTCCCCAAGTCGAAACAGTTTGATTGTCATTTTCAGAGTTGCCGTCCGGGACCGATTCGTGAGGCATGTTGGGCACGGTAAGGAAAGCCTCCTTGAAGCGGTCGTCCGCCTCCTTGGCAAGTGATTCGAGTTCTTTTACTTGAGCTGCGACTTGCTTCATGTCCGCCACCTTTTCAAGGAATTCAGGAGAGCCCTTTTTTAGTTTGGACATTTCTTCATTGGTGGATTTCTGCCCTCCCCTCGCCTTTTCAGCTTTGGCAATACAGTCCCTCCTCGCGCGATCCAATTCGACAATGGAGTCCAAGTCGCTTTCAAACTTTTTGCGGGCAATGGCCCTTTTGAGTACACTGACGTCTTGCCTTATGTGAGATATGTCGATCATGATATTAGGTTCGCTGTGCGTAAGAATTCATTTTGTAACTTAAGCCTCGTTCTGCAAAAGGAATTTAAGTATTCATCTTTTCAACAATGATCAACCATTCAATGTGAATACGGTAAAATCAGTTGATATATGAAGAAGATCGCAATCCTGCGATTATCCGCACTGGGAGATGTCGTGCTGGTGGTTCCACTCGTCAATGTTTTGCTGAAGGCTTTTCCGCAAGCTGAGATCTCATGGATCACAACCAAGCAAACGGTTGACTTGCTCGGTCCGATAAAGCGAGTCAAGTGGGTGATTGTAGAGAAACCGAGATCATTGACTGCGATCTTGAGTAACCGAAAAGCCCTTAGCGGATATCGCTTTGATGCCCTTTTGCTTTTGCAAGCCAGTTTTTCGGCCCATTTGGTAAGCTTGCACGTATCGGCTCAACGCAAAATAGGATTCGACACAAGAAGGGGTAAGGATTTCCATCGATTTTTCGTAGACGAATCAATTTCTTACGAAGATCAACACTTCGTAGACGCTTATCTTTCTTTCGCTCCCAAGCTTGGTGTGGTTGATCATGCCGTCTCTTGGGAGGGTGCATTTCCCAACATGGACCTAGGGTGGATTGATCGTGAACTGCCTGAAGGCTTTCCGCGAGTTGGGCTGGCGACAAGTCCTAGCAAGAAAGAGAGAAGGTGGCCCAAAGGGAATTACCGCAATGTCATTGAGTACCTGATCGAGAAAAAAATTACCGTTTTTCTTTTTGGGGGAAACAGTAAGGAAGAAAAATCCTTCAACTCGGAACTAGCGGCACCCTTCTCCGGCAAGGTCATGGATTTTACCGGTCAGACAACTTTGCCGCAATGGAGCGCTCTGATTAGCTCAGTCAATTTGCTTATAGCTCCGGACACCGGTTGCGTCCACGTGGCAAGAGCCTTGGGGGTTCCGGTGGTAGGTCTTTACGCAGTGGCGAACCCTTTCTTGACGGGACCCTACATGAAGCAAGAATATTGCGTAAGCAAATACGACGAAGCCCTCAACAAGTACTTGCCTGGCTCGAAAGCAAAGGATTATCACTTGAGGGTTCATCATCCTGATGCAATGTCCTTGATTCATTCGAATGAAGTGATCGAAATGGTTGACCGTGCCCTCGAGTTCTTGCCGGAATGAAGGTAGTCTTTTTTTGGCCAAAGCCGGTCAGAAAGGGTTCGTTCTCGCTTTGTGTTCAATAGGCATTTATAAAATGTTCTTTTGTTTTCAAAACCATGCTGCCGATGCTGACGGGACTTATCATCAAGTCGACGGGATTCATTTTCTCTCTTCTGCCCTACTCTCTCCTGGAGTCTGTGGTCGACCTGCTTGGTTTTGTTTTCGTTTCCTTTCCCAGCAGGCGTCGTCGCTTGTTGTTCTCCAATCTCAAGCATGCCTTTCCCGACTGGAGTCATGCTCAAGTTAAGCGTGCGGGGCGACTCTCTTCGGCCCG
>JAURNO010000044.1 GCA_030830145.1 Verrucomicrobiota bacterium | reverse complement strand
GCATAAAAAGCAATGAGCATTGCTCCTACATTGAGAGCCAACTGCAGTCCCTGACTTGTTCCATTAGCCAATGCATCGATGGGGTTGCGGCCAATACTTTCCCTTGAGACGGAAAGATCTTTGCTGACCTCCTGAGTCTCCGGCAAAAGAATCTTTGCAATTAGTAATGCCGCCGGAGCATTCATCACCGAGGCACAAAGAAGGAATTTTCCGAAATCGACTCTCGATTGTTCGTCTGCACCCCCGAGCATGCCCATGTAAATTGCAAAAACAGAACCGGCAATCGTAGCCATTCCTCCGACCATGAGGGCAAGAATTTCCGAGCGCGTCATCTTGGGGACATAGGGTTTCACGATCAAAGGAGCTTCGGTTTGACCAACGAAGACATTGGCCGCCGCAGCCAAGCTTTCGGCTCCTGATAAACGCATGACCCGACTCATCACCCAGGCCATCTTTTTGACCACAAACTGCAAAACACCAAAGTAATAAAGAAGCGAGGAGAGAGCCGAAAAGAAAAGAATGCTGGGTAAGGCCATGAAGGCGAAGACGAACCCATTGTGCTTCCCAAATGCCTCATCCATCTTGGTGATGTCGGAAAGGGGTCCGAAAACAAAACCGGCGGCATCGACGGAAATCCTGAGGGCAACGTCAAACATTTTGGCAATCAACCCAAAGAGCGACTCGACCGCAGGCACGAGGAGAACTCCGGCGGCGATGACGAGTTGAAGGATCAACCCGCCCGCAACTACCCGCCAATCGACTTTGCGTCGGTCTGAGCTAAGCATGTAGGCAATAGCCAGAATACCAGAGACTCCGAGTAATGCGCGAAAGACATAGCCTAAGGATTCCATTGTGCGAAGCTAAGGAACTATCTTGTGTCGGTCAACAACCCTCATGAGAAGGAAATCAGAGATGCAATTCATCTTTGCTCGCATGGGGGAATTCATTGAAAATTAGTTTGGCAAACCTCCGGCAAAATACGATAAACGTGCTCATGAAATCTTTGGAAGGTAAAAACGTTTTGGTCATAGGAGGCGGCTCAGGGATGGGGGCGGCCACCGCACTCCTTCTTTGTAACAATGGAGCAAAGGTAGCTGTAGCCGGAAGAACGATCGAAAGTCTGCGGGCAACCGAAGCCCTCAACCAAGAAAAAGGCTACATGTCTTGCAAAACTGCAGACGTTGCCAACCGCCAAAGCTTGGAAGAGCTCTTTGCATGGTTCGACGACGAATTGGGGCAGTTGGACATCCTCGTTAATGCAGCAGGCATCAACATCCCCCAAAGAGAAATGTCTCAACTATCCGGGGATGACTGGGACAATGTGCTCAAAACCAACCTAACCGGGGCCTTTGACTCGCTCAGGCTTGCTCTCGACAGAATGAGGTCACGCCGGGACGGATTGATCGTCATGATCAATTCCATCTCCGGCAAAAGATCAAACCCCCTGGGCGGCGTCGCCTACAATGCCTCGAAGTTCGGCATGACTGCCTTGGGGGCATGCGTATCGGAAGAAGAAAGAGAGAATGGCGTCAGGATAACCAACCTTTTCCCTGGAGAGGTCAATACACCTATTTTGGATAAGCGCCCCACCCCGCCTCCAGCCGAACACAGATCCAAAATCCTGCAACCTGAAGACATTGCTCAAGCGATCCTCTTGCTGGCTCAACTTCCTCCCCGGGCTCACGTTCCGGAGTTGATCATCAAGCCAACCATTCAGAGCTACCTCTAAGCAGGCCTAAGATCCGAAGGTCAGAGAGCGAGGTTTTCCTTGATCGAACGGACCGCACGCTCCACGTTTTCTCGATGGCCGAAAGCGCTGAGCCTAAAAAAGCCCTCCCCTGCCGGCCCAAAACCCGATCCGGGAGTGCCGACGACGTGACATTCGTTGAGCAACTTGTCGAAGAAGTCCCACGAACTCAAGCCGCCTGGCGCCTTCATCCATACATAGGGAGCGTTTCCACCTCCGTAAGTGGTTATACCAAGGGATTGAAGGCCCTCATTGATGATCCTCGCATTTTCAAGATAGAAAGAAACCTGCTCCCCCGTCTCCCTTCTGCCGTCTTCGGTTAAAGCGGCCAGTCCTCCCGCCTGAACGATATTCGACGCGCCATTGAAAAAAGTGTTTTGGCGACGGGTCCACAAAGAATGAAGTTTGCCGGGGGCGGCATCTTCGGCCTGGCAGGCCTTGGGGACAATTGTCCACGCCAATCGGACGCCCGTAAAGCCTGCGGTTTTAGAGAAACTGTTGATTTCAATGGAGCACTTTTCGGCTCCTTCAATTTCATAAATAGAGCGCGGCAGTGATGGATCAGTGATGAACGAGGAGTAAGCCGAATCAAAGAAAATGACGGCCTTGTGTTCGATGGCGTAATCAACGAAGGTTTTCAATTGCTCCCGTGTCGCAACCGCCCCGGTTGGGTTATTTGGGCTGCAAAGATAAATCAGGTCGACTTTCCCTTCTGGCAACTTAGGAAAGAAATCATTCTCTTCCGTGCAAGGCATGTAGACAAGCCCGTCGTATCCAGACTCGGATGCCTGTCCAGTTCGCCCGAAGATCACGTTGCTGTCGACATATACAGGGTAAGCGGGGTCCTGGACGGCGACAATACAGTCTTCGGAAAAAATGCTT
>JAURNO010000043.1 GCA_030830145.1 Verrucomicrobiota bacterium | reverse complement strand
TCCCGACCACGCCACCCCGTTCTCCAAAACGTCCGTCTGCACCGAACCTTGATCGGAACTCAGGCACCAGGCGTGGTCTCCTTGCTCGTTCTCCACCAACACCCAGTTCCCGTGCTCGGTCGCAAACGCACTCTCGGGAAATTCCTCGATGACCCCTCCTTGCTCGACCGATCGAACAAAGGCGTTCCAATCCAGACAGAAGTCCGGGCTCACGCATGGGTTGTCGCTGATTCGAAGGTTGTTCGAAACAAGGAATTCGTTAATGGGACTCAAGGCAAGGGATTCGTTTTCGGATGAACTCATGGTAATTCAGGGGCAATGCAAAGGCTTGCCAAGATGGCGCAAGGCAAGGAAACCGCCAAGGATTTTCGGCCTATGACTGGGATGCCTGTCGGCGGGCAACCGCCTTCTTGAGTAACTCGTCCGCCACTACTCCGGCAAGGATAACCGCTCCAATGATCGCGTATTCGATATGAGTGGGTATCCAGTCGACCAATACAATCATGTTACGCAGAACCTGCATGAGGGCAGTGCCTATCACTACCCCTATAATCGTTCCGACTCCCCCTCGAAGACTACAGCCTCCCAGAACGGCAGCGGCAATGGCATAGAGTTCGTAAAAGTTACCAAAATCAACGGGCTGAGCGGAATTGACGTCGAGGACGAAAAGGAGTCCTCCCAAACCAGAGCAAAGGGCGCAAATCACATAAGCAAGAATAACCATTCGATCCACGTTGATACCGCTGAATCGGGCAGCCTCCTCGTTATTTCCAAGGGCCAACAAATACCTGCCGTAGATTGTCTTGTTCAGAAAGATTCCGGCAAGCACGGCAACAACCAAGAGGAAAATGCAGGGCATGGGAAGATCGAAACCAAAGATCGGAACCTCTCCGGTTGCCAACTCACGAAGCCCCTTGTAATCGGTCCCGAAACCTTGAGATTGATCGCCTGTAAACCCGCGGGTGATCCCTCGGTAAAGGAGGAGTCCGCAGAGGGTAACAACGAAAGGTTGCAACTTGAGCTTGGTAATCAGGATTCCGTGAATCAATCCAACGGCAAGGGAAAATCCGATAATGACGGCCAAGGCGACGGGAACCGAAACCCCCTGCTCGGTAAGCATCCAAGGAAGAGCGCAACCAACGAGGCAAACCACCGACCCGATGGAAAGATCGATTCCGCCGGTTATGATGACGAAAGCAACGCCAATGCTTATGATCCCAAAAAGGGCCGTTCTTCGAAGCAGGTTCTCCAAGTTGTAGGAATCCAGAAACACGTCACTGAGAATGGACGTGGCTACGAAGACGAAGACAAGGAGGGACAAGATGCCGAGTATTTTTTTCATATGATCAAAGAGTTTAAGCGGCTTGGTCGGCTCCGGGTGCTCCGGTTGCCAAGCGCATGACGGATTCCTCCGAAAGTTCGTCGTGGGAAAGTTCACCGGTGATTCGCCCTTCGTGCATGACCAAGGCCCGGTCCGCCATGCCGAGCACTTCCTCCATCTCACTGGAAACGTAAAGGATCGCAACTCCGGATTCAGCGAGTTCTTCCATCAAGGTGTAAATTTCACTCTTTGCTCCAACGTCTATTCCTCGAGTGGGTTCGTCCAATAGTAAAACCTTGGGTTTCATGGCCAACCATTTTCCGAGCACGACCTTCTGCTGGTTTCCTCCCGAAAGGAAACGGATGACTTGATCTTCGTTGGGCGTTTTGACACGCATGGCCTTGATCATTTCATCGGAAATCTCCTGCTCTTTCGAAATGTCAAGAAAGCCGGCTTGTTTCTGATCTCTCTTCAAAGCGGCCAGACTGAGGTTTTCACGAACCGTCATGTCTATTACCAACCCTTGCTGCTTCCGATCTTCGGGGGCCAATGCAATCCCCGCTTCTATGGCTGCGATAGGCGAATCAATTGTAATTTCGGAACCTGAGACTTCAATGGTCCCTTCCAATGCAGGAGTGACGCCGAAGAGCGTCTCCAGCATTTCCGTACGGCCTGCCCCGACGAGGCCGGCAACCGCCACGATTTCTCCAGACGCGACGGAGAAACTCAGCTCGTGCTTAGGATGCACCGGTGTTCTCAGCTTATTGACTTTCAGAGCAAGATCGCCTTTGGGACGATCCTTGCGCTCATAGTACTCCGACAGGTCGCGACCGACCATGAGTCGAACCATGGCTTCATGGTTCACCTCTTCACGCACAAGTTCGCCCGCATTTTCACCATCCCGCAAAACAGTGACGTGATCCGAAAGCTCCTTGACCTCACCCAATCGGTGGGAAATGTAAATCACGCTGACACCCCTGTCCCTCAAGTCCTTGATCACGATGAAAAGATTCTCCGTCTCTGCCTGAGACAAACTCGAGGTAGGTTCGTCCATGATCAGAATACGGGAATTGACCGATAAGGCTTTGGCAATCTCAACCATCTGTTGCCTACCGATGGTCAGATTTCCAACCAAAGTATCAGGGTGAACATCGAGACCTACCATCTCAAGAAACCTCGCGGATTCCTGCTTGATTTTCGACTCGTCTATGAATCCACCACGTAAAGGTTCTCTTCCCAAAAAGACGTTCGCACCGACACTTAAGTTGGTCGCCAAGTTCAGCTCTTGGTGGATCAACGAAATCCCCAGGTCCAAGGCATCACGGGTCGATTGGATTTCAACAGGCTTCCCGTCTAGCAGAATCTCCCCTTCGTCAGGGGGTTGCACGCCGGCGAGAATTTTCATCAAGGTGCTTTTACCGGCTCCATTTTCTCCGATCAAAGAAAGTACCTGACTTTTCTCCAAGGAGAGATTCACCCCTCCCAATGCCCGTACTCCCGGAAAGGTCTTTCCGATACCCCGGACCTCCAAAAGGGCAGGGTTTTCCGAGGGGGATTCGCTCATTGGATGGTAATCGACGAAAAGACCAGGGTCACTCCTTTCCCAGCCTTTTTTTCAGAGTACTCCAAAATTCGTCGACATTGCCTTTTTCGATCGTTTGAGCAGGAACGTGAAGGAACTTGTCCTCGGGCAGGTCCACTCCACCCTCTTCGCGTTTCTTTCCGATTAAACCATCAATCAAACCCTGCCTGCGGTGCTTGGCGTTATCCTGTTCCATACGACCAACGAAAATCATTACTTTCCCACCTTCGGGAAGAGCTTTCTTGACCAACTCCGCACACATGAGT
>JAURNO010000042.1 GCA_030830145.1 Verrucomicrobiota bacterium | reverse complement strand
GACCTTCCCCGGAAGAAAAGGAACCTCCTAATCATGGCAACCACGATCAGGAACTCCTCCGGCGAGGAAATCGACTACGAGCTCCTGGAAAGCGATGGCCGATTTTCCGACTGGATTGTGCTGCTGGGTCATGGCGTAACCGGCAACAAGGACAGGCCTTTCGTCATCGGTTTGGCCGATGCGGTTGCGTCCGAAGGAATGCCCGTTTTGAGGTTTTCATTCGCCGGCAATGGGGATTCCGGAGGGAAGTTCGCCGATTGCACCATATCCAAAGAAGTGGACGACTTGAAAGCCGTGCTTTCCGCCGCCGAGGCGAACGGATACCGCATTACCTACGCCGGTCACAGCATGGGAGGGGCCGTCGGTGTTCTTGCCGCAGCGGGCGACGATAGAATCCGGCATCTTGTTTCTTTGGCGGGAATGGTGGACACCGAAGCTTTTTACGAGCGTGAATTCGCGGTAGAGAAACCGGACGAGGGTTGCATGTGGGAAGAACCCGAGTGTCCGCTCTCCAAGGTTTTCGTGGAGGACATGAAGGCCATCAAGACCACTGCGACCAAGGCGTCCGATATCAAAGTTCCCTGGCTTCTCGTTCATGGCACTGCCGACGACGTCGTGCCCATCGAGGATTCCAAGAAAATCTTCGCTTTGGCCAACGAGCCCAAGAAGATGGTTGAAATTCCCAACGCCAATCACGTTTTTGCCGACGACGGGCTCGAGCCCATGATCGAAGCCGTCATCTCCTGGGTTGGGGAAGTCCTTCAGGCTTGAAGATCTTCATCTTGTTTTATCCGTGGATTTGCTGATTGCATGAAGGCTTCCTCCGAGCAGCCGGACGTTGACGTCATCCTCATCGGGAGCGGGGTTATGTCCGCCAACCTGGGTGCTCTGCTCAAGTGCATCGATCCCTCTCTGAAGATTGAATTATACGAAGTAACCGACGAGTTGGCTCAGGAAAGCTCGAATGGGTGGAATAATGCGGGAACGGGGCATGCGGGAATTTGTGAAGTGAGCTACACTCCGGACTGGGGGGAGGATGGGAAAGTCAAGGTGGGCAAGGCAATCGAGATTTTCGAGGAATTCGAGCAGACCAAACAGTTCTGGGCTTATGCGGTACGGGAAGGAATGATCGAAAACCCATCAGAATTCATCAATCCAGTCCCCCACGTCAGTTTCGTGTACGGGCAGGAACAAGTGGATTTTCTAAAGTCCCGGTACGAGGGAATGTCCGCTCATCCGTTTTTTTCCGAAATGGAATACACCGAAGATCCCGAAAAGATCAAGGAGTGGGCGCCCTTGCTCATTGAAGGGAGGGAGGATATGCCGGTTGCCGCGACCCGTGTGCTTGCAGGTACTGACGTCAACTTCGGAGACTTGTCGCGTAAATTGATCGAATGGCTGGGGAACGAGGAAGGTTGTTCCTTTCATACCCAGCACCGGGTGACGGACCTAAACCGCTCTTCGGAAGGTTGGGAACTTGAGGTGCGTAACTTGAAAGAAGGAAAGACTTTCGCCAGGAGCGCGTCTTTTGTTTTCATCGGAGCCGGTGGCGGGTCGCTTCCGCTCCTGCAAAAGGCGGGGGTTTCCGAGATCAAGGGGTATGGCGGATTTCCGATTGGGGGCCAGTGGTTGATTTGCGAGAAGCCCGAAATCGTGGAAAAGCATGAGGCCAAGGTATACGGACTTTCCCCCGGGGCGGCTCCGACGATGGCGGTTCCGCATCTGGATAGTCGCTTTTTGGAAGGCAAGAAGGCTTTGCTCTTTGGGCCTTATGCCGCCTGGACCACGAAATTTCTTCACAAAGGGGGAAGCTTTTGGGATTTGCCCGGCTCGATCAAATTTCACAATTGGCTGACTTTGCTCAAGGTCGGAATCGGAAACTTGCCTCTTGTCAAATACCTTGTTCAGCAGGGGCTTCAAAGCATGAATACCCGGTTGAAGGAATTGAGGAATTTCTATCCCGAAGCCAAGGCCGATGATTGGAAATTAATCGATGCGGGCATCCGCGTGCAGGCGATTAAGAAGGAGGATGGCGATGCGGGTATCGTTCACTTTGGTACGGAAGTCGTGACGACTGCGGACAAGAGTGTCTCCTCGCTCTTGGGTGCATCACCCGGGGCATCGGTCTGCGTGAACGTCGTTCTCGAAGTTGCTCGTAAATGCTTTGGTGAACTCCTTGGCAAGGAGGAAGCTCAAAAGAAGCTCAAGAAGATGATTCCGACTCATGACCTCGATCTTCGTGTAATGAAGGAAGAGGACAAGATTGCAAAGTATCGGGAATGGAGTCACTCGGCCGAGAAAGCCCTCGGGCTTCTGCGGGACTAAGGACTGGTTCGTCCACGCTTGATCTCCTGCTTGAAGGGAGTTTCAGTCGGTCTTTCGAGGTAAGAGACTATTTGGAGTGCCTCCGGGAGACGGTTGAATCTCCCTTTGTTGTTCTACTCGTAGGACCATTTCATGATCCAAGGATCGTGGAAGGTTCGTTGCAGGGCTTTCAACTTCTTCTTGTAGCGTTCGAGTGCTTCGGCGTGTTTGGGGTTCCCTGCGAGATTCTTTGATTCATGGGGGTCATCGTCGATTTTGAAGAACTCAAATTCAGGACGGTGAATGTATTCCCGAACGGTTTTTTGTCCGTAGGGGGCGCTCATGGATTTCTTGTACTGAGCTTGAAAACTGCTGGCCGCCCACAGGTCGGAAGCGAAGGGGTAGGGTAGGGGGTGAGCAATATTCCAGATGAGTTTGTATTCGCCGTCCCGTACGACCCGCATGGGATAATACATCTGAATCTCGTGAAAGGTGTGGGAGGCGAAGACGGTTTCCCAATGATCTTCTTCGGGT
>JAURNO010000041.1 GCA_030830145.1 Verrucomicrobiota bacterium | reverse complement strand
GTTTTTGACAACCAATTCGATGCGTTCAAGGGAGTCATTTGCTATGTTCGGGTGTTTTCCGGTGAGTTTGCCAAGAATGGTAGCCTCATGCTGATGAGTGATTCGAGAAAGACGCAAATTAAGGAATTGGGGAAATTCTGCCCTCAACCGGTTTCAAGTGATTTTTTGACCGAAGGGGAAGTGGGTTATGTTGTGACGGGGATTCGAGACGTTTCGGAGATTAAGATCGGGGATACCCTGACTCTTTCCGATTCAGCCGCCGAAGAGATGCTACCCGGGTATAAAGAAGTCCGTCCGATGGTTTTCAGCGGGCTTTACCCCATCGACACTTCGGATTACGAGAAACTCAAAAAGAGCGTTGGTAAACTTCGTCTCAACGATGCCGCTTTTACCTTTCAATCCGAGACATCGGTCGCCTTGGGTTTCGGTTTTCGTTGCGGTTTCCTCGGTCTTCTTCACATGGAGATTGTTCAGGAGCGTCTCCGCAGGGAGTATGACATCGACCTCATATCAACCTATCCGAGTGTCGTTTACAGGGTGCACTTGACTGCCGGTGGTGTTCTTGAGGTCGATAATCCCCTTGAGTTGCCCGATGTCACCGAGATTCTGAAAATCGAAGAGCCGACCATTTTAGCAAGAATTCACGCCCCTAATGCATCAATTGGAGACCTGCTTGCCCTTGTGACCGAAAAGAGAGGGACTTGCAGTGATACTGAATCGATAGACGAGACTCGGGTGATGATGACCTGCCATCTTCCGCTCAACGAGATTCTGGTCGACTTCAACGATCGTTTGAAGAGCGTTACCCATGGGTACGGTTCAATGGATTATGATATGTCCGATTACGCCGAGTCGTCACTGGTTCGGATGGAAATCCTCGTTAACTCCGAGCCGGTGGATGCTTTTTCGACCATCGTTCATCGTGACAAGGCGGAAAACCGGGGTAGGGCACTTTGCTCCAAACTCAAGGATATCCTGCCTCGCCAACTCTTCAAGATTGCGTTGCAGGCAACTGTTGGAGGCAAGGTCATTGCCCGGGAAACCATTAGTGCTATGAGGAAAGACGTTACCGCAAAATGTTACGGCGGAGACATCAGCAGAAAAAGAAAATTGTTGGAGAAACAAAAGGAGGGCAAAAAGCGAATGAAACAAATAGGAAATGTGAACATCCCGCAGGAAGCCTTCGTGCAAATTTTAAAAAGTTCAACCTGAACTCGTATTGTTTAAATGATATCCGAAAAAAAAGCCACCCGTTCGCAAAAAAAAGGAGCCAAAGAGATTCTTCGACTCGGACTCAAAGCCCTGTCTTATCGGCGTGATCTGCTTTCTCAGGATGACATGGAAGCTCTTGATTCGAGCACGACCAAGCTTCAGGAAAGTTTGTCCTCCAAATCTGTCTCAGGGAGAGATCTTGAGGAAAAGGCAATGGCGGTCGACGAGGCTCTCCAAAAGTCAGGTGGTCTTTACTACCACAAAAAGGGATGGGTTGAAAACGTGGAGATGTTATTGGTCGCCGCCATCGTGGTCATAGGTATCAGGAGTTTTTTCCTGCAGCCTTTCATCATACCGACGAATTCCATGTATCCCTCCTTTTACGGTATGCAACCCCATGTGTATGAGGCTGATGAAGAGGTTCCGAACTTTGCTCAACGGGCCATCGACAAGCTATTATTGGGAGCATCTCATTATAAGTTGGAAGCTCAAAACTCGGGTAACCTGTATCTACTACTGCAAGAAGGAGGGAGGACGCATCGCCAAGTAACCAGTACTTTCCCCAACGGTAGGTTTTTCCTGATCCCAACAGTGGTGAATGAATATGTTTTTGAAATCGGTGGAAAGGAGCACCTCCTTCAAGTCCCGGCCGAATTCGATTTGAACGAACTTTTGGCTAGAAAGTTTGCTGGAGTCGATGATCTGAGGAACCTGCCTTTGATTATCCCACAAGACCAAGGCTACACCGGAAGAAGAATGAAACTTTCGGATCGTACTTTAAAGGAGGGCGAAGTTGCTTTGGCCTTCGACATTCTTCTAGGAGACGCTTTGTTTGTCGATCGCTTCACCTATAATTTCATAAAACCCAAGGCTGGTGATCCGGCGGTTTTCCGAACGGGTGAAATCGATAACTTCAATTACGAGCAGGGCACTTTTCCGGGGGATCCGCATCCAATACCTCGCATTGGAGAAGACAAATACTATATCAAGCGCCTGGTAGGCGAACCTGGTGACGAACTTGATTTCAACGTGCCCAGCAAATTTTATTCAAGCGAATACACCAATAACCAAAATTTCGGACGACTTTTTATCAAAGGAGATCCAGGCATACTTTCGAGGAATGGGAAACCTATTACAGGTTGTGAGGCATTTGATGAGAATCGAGTCTTTGTCGAATCCTTGATCGAGGACCCGAATGCCACCAGTAAACATGGCTTTCCTGGGTATCGAGCGGAAGGACTCCTGTCGAATGGAGAAAAGCTCAAAATCCCCACCCGTGATTCTCCTGATAACAAAACGGGCCAAAATGCCTACTTTGCCATGGGGGATAACTCGACCAACAGTCTGGATGGCAGATCTTGGGGGTTCGTTCCCGAAAAATCGATCGTAGGTCGAGCTTTGCTTGTATATTATCCATTTACCAAACGCTGGGGTTTCTCTAAATAATCTCCTAATGAGCAGATATGCAGTTACTTGTATGCTGAAATGGCTTTTGCGGAATCAGCCTAAACTTCGCACAATATGCATTATGTCTAATTAAGGTTTTTCTGGTTCAGGCATGAAATCAAATCATTCCCTTCCCTCGTGGATTTCTCGAAGAGCGTCCGGTAGTCTTCTTCATCTTTCTTCCCTGCCAGGTTCGTATGGCATTGGTAACCTGGGGAGTGATGCCCTGGCTTTCGTTGATTTTTTGTCCGAATCGGGAATCCGCTTTTGGCAAACCTGTCCAGTCGGTCCGACTGGTTATGGGGATTCCCCCTATCAGGTCTTCTCATCGTTTGCGGGTAATCCTTACTTCATCGATTGGGATCCTTTGATCTCGATTGGCATGATTGAAGGGGAAGAACTGTCCTCGTTACGGGCTCTCCCTTCTCATGAAGTTGACTATGGATCTCTTTATCAAAAGTTCTTTCCTTGTGCCAGGATTGCCTTTTCCCGTTTTTCTGATCACAAAGACGAACTTGAATCTCTCTACGGTAATCTAGAAAGCTTTTGCTCGGAAAACGCTTCGTGGATTTCGTCTTATGGTTGTTTTCAGGTTCTCAAACAGCGAGAAGCGGGAAAGCCCTGGTGGAAATGGTCGGATGCCTCAAAAAATGCTGATTCATCCCTTTTGGCCGAAATCAGGGATGATTCGGATTTCTCGTTTCATGTTTTTCTTCAATATCTCTTTTGGGGACAATGGAAGGCTCTGCGAATGTATGCCAACGGGAAAAACGTTTCCCTTCTGGGTGATCTTCCCATCTATGCAGCCCCCGATTCTTCCGAGGTTTGGCAACGGCCCGACCTCTTTCAGGTTGATAGGGATGCCGGATTTTCCCATGTCGCTGGCGTCCCGCCCGATTATTTCAATGAAAACGGCCAGTATTGGGGAAACCCTCTTTACGATTGGGATCGCCACGAAGCTGATGATTACTCCTGGTGGATGGAACGCTTGACCGTGCAACTCAAGCTTTTCGATGTCGTTCGTATCGATCATTTTCGCGGTTTTCACGATTATTGGAGCATTCCCACGAAAACCGATGACGCCCGTCTTGGGTCTTGGTGTGATGGGCCAGGCATGAAGTTTTGGGAGGTCGCCCTCAACAGGTTTCCCACCCTTCCCTTCCTTGCCGAGGATCTTGGATTGATCAGCGAGGAAGTACGCGATTTGCGCAGAAAGGCAGGATTGCCCGGGATGGCCGTTTTGCAGTTCGCTTTCGATGGGGACGAAGCAAATCTTTATCTTCCGCATAATTTGGAAAAAGATCTGGTGTTGTACACGGGGACTCATGACAACGATACGACCACGGGTTGGTATGAATCTTCAGACGAAGAGGTGCGGGGGAATTTCCGTACTTACTTGAACGTCAGCGGTGAGGCACCCTCCTGGGACATGCTTCGGATGGCTTACCGTTCGGTTGCCCCTTTGGTGGTTGTTCCCGTTCAGGATCTCCTCGGTTTGGGGTCGTCTGCCCGTTTGAATGAGCCCGGTTTTGCAATGGGCAACTGGACATGGAGATTGACCAAAGACCAATTGGAGATGCTTGCGATGGAGAGTGCTCCTTATCTTGCCGAACAAGCTAAGATTACGGGTAGACTCGCAATATGCGGGGAAATGGACTAATCTGACTCCCTTAAGAATGAAGAAAGAAAAGGAGGTGAAGGAAGAGACCTCGGCAAAAAAGCCGGGATTGAAGACCCTTTTGCCTTATTTTGGCCTCCTGCGTCCCCATTGGTTACCCTTTGTCGGAGCTCTCCTTTGTGGAGTCGTGTACGGCGTCGCCAGTGGTTTTGGATTGCCCACTATGATCGATCAGGTTTTTCCGAAAATCTTTCCTTCTCAAGTTGGGTCAAAGACAGCTCTTCCGGTTTCTGAGTTGATTCTGTACGTTTCGGTTTTTCCGGGTGTATTCTTGATTCGAGGGCTTAGTGGCTACCTCAATACCTATTTGATCAATTATTGCGGTATACGCGTTCTTGAGCAAATCCGCATCAGTATTTTCGAAAAGTTGCAAAGGCTTCCTCTGGCCTTTTTTCACCGCAACAAAGAGGGTGATCTGTTGAGTCGTGTCACCAACGATACCGGACAGTTGCAAAATGCCATTCTCTCCATCAGCAATGATTTGATTCGGCAACCCGTTACTTTTATCGGAGCCATATCCGCTTTGGTGTGCATGGCCTTGCAACGCGAGGGAATGGCTTTTGTTTTGCTCTGCCTTTTGGTGATCCCCATTTGTATATTTCCAATCCGTCGAGTTGGTGAAATTCTCATGAAAAAAGCCTTGGGCATGCAAGAGCGTGCAGGTGGCATGACCGCGGTGTTGAGCGAAAATCTTTCGGCTCCCCGTGAGATCCGGGCCTTTAATTTGGAGCAACGAGAGAACAAGAGGTTTCTAGAATCCTCAAGGAAGTATTTTGATGCCAGGATGAAAGTCATCAAGTATGCGAATATGCTTACCCCGATAATCGAGATTATCACGGCAACCGGTATTGCAGTAGCGATCTTCCAGGCCTCCCGGACTTCCATTCACCTCGATGCCGTAATCCCGGTGATTGTTGCTCTTTATCTTTCTTATGAGCCAATCAAGAAATTGGGTGGAATCCAGAATCAATATAAACAGGCCCTGGCTTCGCTTCAGCGTTTGGAAGAAGTTTTGGATGCCGATGAATCGATTAGAGAATCCGAACATCCCATTGAACTTTCGAAAGTAAGGGGGGAATTACGTTTCGAAAATGTTTCCTTTTCCTACCAAAGGGAAGAGCCAGATTCATCTGGTGAGGTATCCCCTGCCCTCCGCGATATCAATCTCACTATTTATTCCGGCGAAGTCGTGGCCTTGGTTGGTCCAAGCGGTGCGGGGAAGACCACTTTGGCGGGAATGCTTTCGCGCTTCAACGACCCATGCGAAGGCGCCATACTGTTGGACGGAATTGATTTAAGAAGTGTGTCACTCCGTGATCTCAGAGATGCCGTTGCCTTGGTACCCCAGAAACCTTTTCTTTTTGATGCTACGGTCCGGGAAAACATCGAGATGGGCAAATCGCCCTACACTAGCTCGACTGTTGAGGAAGTGGCTGAGGCTTCTCATTCATCCGACTTTATTGCTGATTTCCCAGATTGCTTCGACCAACGGCTCGGGGAAAACGGAAACCGATTGTCGGGCGGTCAATTACAGCGGTTAGCCTTGGCCCGAGCTTTCTACAGGAATTCCCCTCTCCTTGTGTTGGATGAGGCCACCTCCGCACTCGATTCCGAAAACGAGGAAAAAATCCATGAAGCCATGACTGAATTGTCGAAAGGAAAGACCACCCTTTTGATTGCCCATCGATTCAGTTCAATCCGCCTGGCCACCCGTATTATCGTAATGGACAAAGGAGAAATCGTCGCAGATGGTTCTCACGAGGAGGTCTATGGAAAGTGCGAGCTTTACCGGAACCTCTATGACAGGCAGCAGGACTCTGGAGCTTAAGTTTCTTCTTTCTTACCTTTTCCAGTAAACAGCCAAAGGAGTTGTAGTCCGTCGCTTGGTGGACCTTCGGGGTATTCATCGGTTGGTCTCAGTCTCATTGGCAAGCTTGCTCGCAGAAAGGCGAGGCAGTTTGCGCAAAACCAGCTAACCCCGGTAATCTCAAGCCAAACGGGATGAATGAAATTCAAGATTAGCCAACCGGCCAAGCAACTCATTCCAAGTGAAAAAAAAGGACCGCCCGAGAGGATCAGCATCTTGGATAAAAGTCCGATTTCCTCGTCGGAATAAGAAGTCTTGCCAGAGTCCGACTTGTGAAATGAGAACTCAAAGGTGACTCGCTTGCTCACGCGCCAAGGGTTGCCGTTTGGTTTTCCTACGGTCAGTCCGATCTCATCTTTAGTCAAAATCAAGGCGGTCCAAAAATGTCCGAACTCATGGACAAGGGTGGCAAAGGGGCGAAAAACATATAGCCCCAACCACGCCGTCAACACCCAAGGCAAGCCTTCCAAGCTAAGGTAGTTGACGGATGCAATGAGAGTCATTGGCTACTGTTTTTGGGGGTTTGATCTTGATCGAAGGGCAGCGTTGCGCAAGGTTGTTGATTCCTTGATTGATAAAGTATGTTTCGTTCCCTTATGCAAGCCTTCTCGGGTAAACCGAAGCTCGAGGTTCGGGTTCCACATTCACGTGGTTTGCCTATGACTGATCATATCAAATACGGTGAAGAAGCTGAGTCAACCCAGTGGATTGGCGTAGACTTGGATGGAACCCTAGCCCAAGCCGATCCTTGGCAGGGCTTCGAGCATATTGGCAAACCGATTCCCAACATGATGAAACGGGTTAAGATTTGGTTGGAGCTTGGATACCGCGTAAAGATCGTTACGGCCCGAGCCCAGGATCCTGAACTTGCCATCCCTCCTATTCGGGAATGGCTCAAGAAACACGGTTTGCCGGATCTCGAAATTACCAATGCAAAGGATATGGATATGATTGAGTTGTGGGACGACCGCTGTGTTCAGGTCGTACCTAATACGGGGAACCCAGTCGGGCCCAACCCC
>JAURNO010000040.1 GCA_030830145.1 Verrucomicrobiota bacterium | reverse complement strand
GTCATGTATTGATAGGGCTTCAGATCGACCGTCTTCCATTCCCTGACCGGTCGGCAAAACTCGAGAGGCTTGGAATGTAGCTCGGGCTGGATGAATATTACGTCGTCATCCTCGAACAGGCCGCCAATCGCCTCACTCCCCGAGTGCGGGATTGGATCGGAAGCGAGCATGAATTCCTCGTAGGTTTTCTCATCTCCGACATAGGTCTTTTGCAGGGCGGCATCAACAGCCTCCCGTTTCTTTTTGACGGTGGGTCGGTTGGGATTGGCCAGGTATTCGTAGCCCGAGAGGACGAGCTTCTTAATCTCGTTGGGTTGCTCGTCCCGATGATTTGACCCGGCGAGCACTTTGTAAATCAACTCGACTGCCTGCTCGGGATTCTCGATGTATTTGCAAACGATGAGCGAGAGCGGGGTCAAGACTTGGTTATGATGACTGAATTCACCTTCGGGCAGTCGCTCGAAAAAACTTCGTAATTCTCCTTTGAGGGTGGCCACTTACTCTCCCCTCTCCACGATCCGGGCGATTTGCTCGGTTAGTTTGAGAATGGCTCCTCGCTCGATCCGATTGACGAGTTGTCGGGAGATGCCCGCCTGTTTGGCAATCTCCGATTGAGACATAGTCTGGTCTGGTCTGACCTTGCGGAGAAGGTTTCTCAGCTTGGCATCGGTCGCCATTTGGCGGGCTCTATCCTGTTTCCTCTTCTCCATCCTCTCCGACCGTCACCCATTTGTCGATAAAAGCCCTCGGCAGTCCCGCCTCTGAGACGTGCTTGTCATTCTCGTCCGGCTCGAATCCCTTTCTCGAGACGTGTATGATTTTCGTGAGGATCTCGTTGGTCACGCCCCAGCGTCTGATGGCCCAAGCCTCGTTCGGGAATCGAACGTCGTCGAAGATGATCGTGGCCTTTCCTATGTATGGATTAATCATCCGATAGGCCGCATCGACCCAGATGTTCGGGTAGCAGGTTTCTCTGCCCCACTCCGTCCCGAGCGATTGGAGCATATGCCTGACCGTGCAATACTCGGGGAAGCCAGGTGGGACTTCTTCTTTTTTATCGATCCAACCTTCATGCGGCAGGATTGTGATGAGCATTTCCTTGAGCGGCTTGGCGAATGAGAAGACCATCCCGTCGAGGGTATTCGCATAAGTTGATTTCCCGACCCCCTTGGGTCCGCAAAGTCCGATGATTTCTATAGCCATACCGTGAAGGCTCGAAAGAGCATTAAAAGGATTGTCGATACGATTGCCATGAGTGCGGCGAGGCCGGCCATGAACAGCAGGACGGTGAGGATTTGTTTAATTGGTTTCATATATTACCTCCGAAGACCAAGGATCGGAAAAAGTTTACGGTTTCTCGGTTTGGCGTGGATTTGCGAATCAATGAACGATGGCGGAGCCTATGATTGAGTTCTTCGACTTTCCTCTGGTTTTCCCTATGGATCGCCTCTTCTCTCGATCTTTTGAAGTTCCTTTCATTCATTCGAGCATAGTCACCGAATAGCTTTGCAATTCCGCATCGATGATTGTGCCTGTCGGGGATTCCCCAAGCCCGACAAGTTCGATAAAGTGGATTCGGACCTTCGCATCTTTTCAGCCTGTAATTGCCCTCGAAATAGATAGCATAGGTTCTTTGAGGGTAGTTTTCTCGGAAAAAACGAATCATCTTTATGTTTTCGCTACCTCCGAATATGTCCAACTCTCTTTGAGAGATGAATATGTACGGGGTCCATGTTTTCTCCGGTCGGTGAAAATGACGATTATATCCGCTTGGCCATTTCTCATGCTCTATCCAAACTCCTTCGTAGCAGAGCTTGCACAAGAACTTGCCGAAAGCTCGAAGTCCGTAAAACCTATCGTCCGTCATGTTAAAGCTGGGTAAGCAAAAGCTTTATTTCCGAACGAGTAAGTTCCGTATTTTTACGAAAGATAATTTTGCCGGCTTTGATGTAGTAGGGTAATTCTTTGGGGCGTAATTCCTGTTCGAGTTTTTGGCTTTCGATAAATGCTTTTTGTTCCGCCAAAGTCCTGATTTCTCCATTTCCGCAAATTTGCTCGGCTTGGCTTGGAGTTGCTGAAAGAATACTTATGTCGAGGACGTCTCCACCTGATATGAGCAAAGGAAACTTTTCCTCGTTGAAAACTCGATTTTGCAAACTCATCGGAAGGTTTTTGATAATCGTGTTTTTCTTTTTGTCCGATACACCGCCGAGAATAAGTTTCGGATGAATCAAGCCCCTGCCCAGAGCCTCGAGTTGCGCCCAAGCACGGCATGGGACAATGTTCCCAAACTCTTCTTTAAGTCTATCTGCATAGCTCGGGTCTTGATCTATTGCGCTCACATATATTTTGCCGGCCTGCATAAATCCATCCATGCCGGTCTCAAGAGCGGAACGGAGTTGATTGGTTATTTCCTCGAACGATATTTTGATTTCAGTAATCATAGTTTAGTAGTGTGTTTTGATTTCGCCCTCCGCCGCCAAGGGAAGTCCCGGCATATAGGAAGGTTCTTCGGTTAATATTTGAATGAGTAAGTCTAGGGCCGCCTGTCCCTCGTTCTCGCCCACCTCGACAGTCAGGGAGTCGTGAACGTGGAGACAGACCGGCAAGCCTGCGGCCTCGGCTCGGATGATCGCATCGGCGAAGATTTGCCGGGCTTGGCATTGGACGAGGTTCTCCATGAGTAGCCCGCCGTAAAGTTTCGTCCTGCCCTGCCCTCTTACCTTCTGAGCCGTAATCTCGCCCTTCTCATCGACTTGAACGTTGAAGTATCTGATCGGAGCCTCGTCCCGTGTTTGAACGACCACGCATTCGGGCGTGTGCTTTGCCTGTTCACGAACAAAGTCCTCGAGGGCTTTCCATTGATTGACGATGAGGGGATTGTTTTTGCGGTAGTCATTGACTTGCTTTTTCGCCTCGGCCTCGGTCATCTTGAGCTTCCCGCCGGTAAGAGCCTCGGCCACTTGTCCGAACTTTTTGTATCCGCAACCGTAGCCCAGGCCGAGGACTCTGGCCTTGCAAAGGTGACGAAGCTCGGGGGCCAAGTCTTTCATCGGTTCGTCCTCGTTGTAAAGGCCGGTCGCTCGACCATGCGCTTCGTACAAATCGATTCCTCCTCGGACCAGGCCGAGAAAGTCCATGTCTCCGACTAGATAAGCGAGAACTCGAGGTTCGATCTGGGAGAGGTCGGCAGAGACGATCACCCTGCCCTCGGTTGCCTTCAGGCATCGCTTGGCCGAGGTGCCTTCGACTTCGTCTCTGGGAATGCCGTGAAAGTTGATCCCACCGGTTCCCGAGAATCTTTTCGTATGGGTTGCTCCGCAGTAGAGTAGACGGGTCGAGACTCTGCGATCCGGTCGGGTTCGCAGGATCAAACCGGTATAGAATTTATTCGCCTTGTTGGCTTTTCGCCAGCGGGTCATCGCATCTAGGACGGGTGCGTGTTCAGGATTCTTCGACTTCCAAATGAGAACGTCGGGATCATCCTCCTTGGTCGATGGAGGAGCCTGAACGCCTTTCATTTCGAGATACTTGCCGAGGGCCATCGGGGAAGTCGGCTCGGCTCCTCGCCCGTCCTCGGTGACCCAAGGGAGAAACTTTTCCATCTCGGCCATGACCTTCTCGGTCTTGTCGATGTATTTCTGACAAAGTGGCCCGTCGAGTGGCATCCCTCGGCTGGCAATCTTCCGATTGAGGGTCGACAGGATTCTCTCTTTCTCGGGAAAGCCAAGCTCGAGTTCCTTGTAAATTCGCAGGCAGGCTCTACTATCGTTCAATGCGTATTCTTTGAACTGAGGGTTTGAAGTTATCTCCTCGGCTGACAGCCCGGCCATCGCATCGCGCGCATCCTTTGCCAAATGCTCACCGAATAACTCAAAGTAAGCTTTGGCTAATGAGCGGGGCAACTGATGCCAGGATGCCATATCGGCCGTGCAGATCCATTCGGCTGGTTGAAAGTTGGGCATCTGCCCTCTGGCCATTGCCATCCTTGCGCATACCGAATCGAATTCCGCATTATGAGCGACAAGCTGTTGACCTTGCAATCGACCCACGGGCAACTGTTCGGGCGGACCGACCCATTCAAATCCATCGTCTCCGACAAGAGAGACAAGGGTGACTTTGAAGGAGAGTGCTTTGACGAATCTATCGAGTCCCATCGTCGCCACCGAGTAGGAATTCGACCAAATGGTCTCGACGTCGAAGGCGATCAAATTCTTTCCTCCTGCAAAATCGTTACGGCCGACAGGACTGCATTTTCAAGAGTCGGAAACTCAAGCTCGGGTAAATCCGGGTTGTCGATTTTCAGAGTCCAATTCTCTTTCTCGACGTTGAGCGAGGCATCGGCCTGGCGGGCTCCGATCTTGATGATGACCTTTTCCCCCCGAGGGATTCCGTGACCCATTTTATATTCAGCTTTCATCGCTCATCTCCTCGATTGTTTTTTCCGATTGCTCGACAAATTCCTCTTCGTCGAATGCATCCCCTTCGGGGTTCGTGCAGTAGAGATAATGATCTCTCATATCTTCCCTCGGCCCTTCCTCTCCGCAATGTCCGCAGATCGTTATCAGGTCGTAACTTTGCCAGCCCATGAATTGTCCCATTTATTTTTCCTCCTCTAATGTTTTTGCTGTGTCTTTGATAAATTGCTCGAGTGGCTTTCTGTAGAGTTCTCGGATCCTGGCGTTGCCGATCTGAGCGGAGAGTATCTTCAAATCCTTCAATGCCTTCTCGATCCGCTCTTTGGTTATTCCCATTGCTTGAACTCCTTCCGGGTGACCGTCGTATTGCTCCTTAATTTCTTCATGGCTTCCTTTTCGATTTGGTGGACCCGTTGTTTTGATATTCCGATAAAATCACCAATCTCCCGGCAGGACATCGGGACGCCTCGAGGAGCCGACAAGGCCAATACGGCCAGCAAGCAATCGGTAAGTTCCTTTTGAATCCTCCCGCTCTTTTCAAACGGGTCGGTCACGCCCCTTAGATATTCTCCGCAAGAGACTCGATTGAATCCCGTTGCTTTTGCCAATTCAGTAGAACTCCCCATTCTTCTCCGCTTTCTTTTTCGTTTCGGGTTTGCGAAAATCTATGAATTCGCCCGTTCCTTTCGGCCTGACCCTCGGGATCGTCGTCCGATAGACTCGGCCATGCCGGTCGATGGACAATTCATTCTTGTCCCAGAACCGCTCGAATGCCCGAGCGACTTCGACCCCGATGGGAACCGTCTTTTCATGCTCCTCCATCCTGATCGATTCCCGCTTTCTTTCCGTATTTGCCGACCATGAGATCGGTGACCAAAGCGGAAACCGTCGTATTGCGCTTCTTGGCCTCCACCTTGATCACCTCCCTCATGGTGACGGGTATCGACACGGTGATCGTCCCGACCGGGACTCCGAAGCGATACCACTTCTGCTGTTTGGTTCGTTTAGTTTGTTTTTCTTGGATCATAACCCTTCAGGCTTCTCCAAATTCGACAGGCCGACTTGAACACCGCCCAAGCCTCTTTAAGTTCGGCGGGACTGTATTTGATCACCTCGAAACGACCTGGCTCGGTCGAAGAGATGTAACAGTTCGCCCCGTGGATTTGTTCCGCATCGACCAGGTCAGCTCCCCAATAGGTGGCCGCATAGGCGGCAATCTGGTGAACTTGGAAATCGTAAGACGTGACCTTTTGTTTTGGCTTGGTCTTGCGAGTCTTCCAATCGACGATGAACTTTTCCTGATTCGCTCCGAGTCCGACTATATCGACAGTACCGGCAAACCCCTCTTCGAGGTTGGTCATGGTCAACTCCCGCTCGATGAATCGTAGCTTATGCTCCTGTTGCCAATTGAAGGCGGGTTTGACGTATGGCCACAATTCATCGTCCATAGGGTAGCCCTCGAAGTGCTTCTCGATCGCATCGTGGATCCGAGTGCCAAAATCTGCCGCTTCTTCGACAGGCTTTTCGTGCATAACGAGGCATCGATTCGCAAAATCTTCAAAACTCTCCCCATCTTGAGGAGGATTCTCATGGGCTATGCGAAGCAGTTGGTCCTGTTTCCAACGATCCAGACCTGGCTTTGAGAAAACCCCGAGTATGCCGGTGACCGATGGAAAAAGGTTATGCTTTCGAGCATCCTTGAGCGTCGTGTTCCTTTCGCCCTCTCCCGAAGCGAGGGGCATGGTATGCCGAGGCTTGCCCTCTGCGTCATACCAATGTCCACCCCCGCCTCGTTTGGGCGTCGCTTTGATGATAGCCATGTCAGGATAGGATCATGTCGGCCACTACGGCCAACCAACCGAGCAAGAGGCACCAATGAATAGGATTCATCAGAACGGGACCGATTCGGATGGTGGAGGAGTGAACTGCCCGCCGAGGGTCTGCTGACCTTGTACGGGTTGCTGTACAGGTTGCTGTACAGGTTGAATAGTCTGAGTCGGCTGAACGACCGTCTGAGGCTGATCGACCGTCATCGTCGTCGCCACTTGGGCGGGAGCCATTGGTTGGACGGGCTGAACGGGGGCAACGGGTTGAGCGGGAGCCGATGGAGGGTTGCCACCTGGAATCGTGAAGTTGGCGACGTTCGGAACTTGGGCGTCAGGCATGACCGGCGCGACCGAGTCAACGTCCCTGTACTCCGTACCCTTCTTTGAAACCTTGGAAACGACGTTCAAAGTCACGCCCTTGCCGACCAGCGATTCGGTATCGAATCCGATTGCAGGCGGATGGCCGAGCCAAGAAACGAGCGTTTTGTAAAGCTTGCTCTTCTCATGGCTGGAAATTTTCATTTCCGACGTTTGAATCATCGAGCCATCGGAGAGTCCGAAGAGGAATCGAGTGACGTCAAGAGTTTCGATGATTGCAGGGTCTTCGTATGAGGGCCGCTGAATGCCCAGAGTGTCCTTGACCGCAAGGCAGACACCGACCTGAGGGCCGGGCTTTGCAAGCTGTTGGATCGACCAACCCGTGATCGGGCCGTCTCCGTTTCCTGAGTTGGATTGAGTTAATATTGCCATATTAGTGTTTTCTTTCTATGCCCGATACGGACGGGCGACCGTTACTTGGTTAATAAAAAGTGTCTAAGGATGAGAATCGCATCGGCCGTCTGAAGCGTTAGCCCTTTGACCGATGGAAAAAATCGTTTGGCATGATTCGTCAGAGCTTTTTTACGCTGGTTGTAGGTAAGCCCTTGCAATCCGCCCAAGCCTTTTTGCCATTCTTGAGGGCGGACGAGGGTAAACGGGATCTCGGCCATCCGAAGGGCTCCTTCGAGAAATCCGCAATTCTTCCCGAGGACAAAGCTTTTGCTGGATGGGATCATCTTCCCCGCAAAAGGCGGGACCAATTCGATCACGGCCTCGATCTCGGTAACGTCGGGGTGAGTTTTTAAATTTTGTATATGCTCAACAAATTCAAAGTCCTCGCCGAGGGTATGCAGGTTAATACTACGCAAACTGCCCCAAGCGATTGCGTAGCCGCCTTTAGATCCAGGATCGATTCCGATGGTAATCTTCATGCGGCCTCCTCAATTAGCTCGGCCAGGGTCGAACGAATGTCAGCCGTAAGAAACTTTCTTCCGACCTTTCGCCATTTGTGGCGAGCCGTCCAGGTTACGACCTGTCGGTCGGTCAGGCGGAAGATTTCTTTAACTTCCTCTTTTGTGAGAAAGTTGGTGTGATAGTTTAAAAGTAGATCCATGATGAGGTTTTGAAAACCTCGACAGGACCGACTTCATCCCCACTTATTCAGTCAAAACGTGGAGTTTGTGACCTAATGCATATTGTGCGAAGCAAAAGCAAGTTCCCGCCAAGGTTATATGGTTATTTTGTGAAAAGAACAGGGAGTCTTTGAACTCTATGGGAGGAACTGATACTTTCATGTAAATATGATTGCAAGTTTTTTTTAATAAAATCTTACAGCAAAAATTTATGACCGATTCTACGAAGCTTTTTTCTGCTTCTGACGCTTCAAGGCCCCTTTGAGTTGTAGCATCTTGTAGTAGTTGGAATCCCCTCGGACTTTCTTTTTACCGACTCCATTTTGCCCACCGATCTGGCCCAACAGTTTGGCGGCCTCTTGGACCTTGTTGCCTCTATAATACAACTCCCAATCGATCCTTTGTCCTGTCGTGCAGATCGTATGACCACGCCAATAGTCGTCTCCGACCGGCTGTTGCGACTGGCTATTCATATTGCATGACAAGCCCCATTTCCTATGCACGGCCTCGGGCATCCGAAGGAGCATATGAGACTGAGATTTTGCGAAGCACTTTCTGACCTGGCCTTTATAAAAAAGAACGCAAACCCAATCGTTTCGCCAAGGCTGGTGTTTCGCTTTTTTCTTTTTTGTCGGACTAGACATCTCACAAATTTATCGCTTGCGTAAATTAATAGCTCCAAAAAGATCACAAGCAAGCCAAAACTTACAGATTCATACATTAATTTACACAAGCGGTTGGGTTTTGTTCGGCCCGATGTGAATAAGGATTTTTTGCGAGTTATTTGGATTCTTCGGAATCCCGAGCTAGTCGCTCTTCACGCAAAGCCCTAATTTCTTTTGCAAGTTCGGGGTTTTCCCGCATTTTTCTATCCATCAATTTTTTTAATGAAGATGCCGCTCCTTCGATCTGCTTATCGGTCATCTGAGATGCCAAACCATCCTCATGGTCGAAATCGTAAACTTGGGGCTTTTTATTTTCTTTGGTCACGTATCATCTCCATTGCGGTATCATAAGACATATTCAAAGCGTTGGAATCTTTACCTTTCAAATACGCCCAAATGTCTTTTTCAGGATACCAAAGTGTAGCTTGAAGATCCGCCGGGGTCAAGTTAATGCCTTTGGCTCGAAGTTTGTCGAGGGCTTCATTAAATGCCTTGGTTATGACTGCCCGTTCCGCATTGGACGGCACGTCGATTGGCTTGAGCTTATCGATTACGGTTGAACCTGCTTTGGCCCATTGAGGCTTTTCGTTCCCAATTGCTACTTTTTCGACTTCTAGCTTTGCAAGTTTCCTCTCGAGGTTAGCAACTCCCTTCCCGGCTTTTTTCGCTTTGCGAATAGCGTCTTTGGCTTTCTTTACGTCGTTACCGGCTTTTGCGAAATTGCGTTCCCATTCTCGATTTAGCTTTTCGGCAAATTCAAAAATAGCTTCCGTATTGTCTCGGCCAATCGTGTTATCGCCAAATAAACTTTCAAACGATTTGTCTGAAATTTTAAAGTTAGCCACCCCGTTTTTTTGCAATTTCCCGGTAATTCTGACTCCCTGTAAAAACTCTGGCAATTCCAACCCGGCAAACTTTCTTTTACCTACGTTCTTACGGACTGAATAAATTATTCTCCCAACATCCTTCGGAGTTAAGGTCGTATCTAAGGCAAGACCCGTTAGCCGCCCATATGTTCGACGCAACCAAAGGTCAACGGTTACTGGATCGTAATTCCCTCGAAGGTTTTGAAAGAAGCCCTGGCCGATTTTCGGACCAAAAACAGCGGACCCTTTGACTTTGTCAGTTTGATATCCTGCAATTGAAAAATCTTTGTCTTTGAAAAAATCTTTGCCCCACTCCGACAATGTTTTGACCGTAAAATCTTCATCAAGAAATTTATGAAATGCATCGACACCCATTTTTTCCTCAATCTGATCATACATCTTCAGATTTTGAGTGATGGCATCGGCTTTCGCGCCATGCTTGGTTTTATAGTCAAATTTGCCCGTCCGTAATTTATGTTCGTACTGATGGACCGATGCTTTCGCATTGTCGAGGACTCTCATGTTTTGACTCGTAATCGAAAGAGCGCCCAAGAATCTATCCTTTGCCTCGAACTTTTTTCCGATGTCGGGGAAGATTTCCTCGGCGACTGACAAAGCTCGTTCGACTGCGCTTGTGTACCAATCCACCGCATTGCCGGTCCTGCCAAGTGCGGCCTCGCCTTCGGTTGCGAGCATATCGGCAAGCCAACTGATTTCCGTGTCGGAGAAGTCTTGAGCTTTCAAGGGTTCGCCGAATGTGTCTTCGTAGGTTTGTCGAAGCAAGGCGGCTATCTCCTTATTATCCTTCGCCATACCCTTGGTGAGCTTTGTGGCAAAGGTAGGATTCGGACCGTCCCAAGATTGGACCGAAGAAGGAGTCGTATCGCCCACGCTCGGCATAAAAAGCTTCTCGGTAATCGTGACGTCGGCTTCATCGAAGATTACATAATTGTAATCGCCCTTGCCTTTGGCTCGGGATGAACCGTCGAGGTATTTGATGCCTGGTATGCCTGCTTCTTTTAATCGCCTTGAGATTTCAGGCTCGGGCATATTCTCGAGTACATTGTCACGAAGTTCCCGATAATCCATATCCTTACGATATTCCCATAAGTCCTCGCCATCCTGTTCCCGCAGGAACTTCTTTAGCTTCTCCTTAACCCCCTTGGGTTGCTCGGACAGAGGCTTATCCCAATACAGATACTCGTTTTCCTTGGGGGCGAGTTCGACTTTGTAGAGGGAGCCTTCATCAGACTTTGCTTCTTGTTTGTTTTTTATTACCTCTAAGGTATCTTCAAACTGTTTTAGTCTAAAAGGGCTACTATTTTTGGGATTAAGTCTTTGATTAACTTTTTCCAAATGAATCGCATCTTCTAAAGATTTTATAGCCCTAGCCCGATTACCTCTTGCCTGTCTTAATCTAAGGTTTGCATAGTGCTTATTGTTATAGGGATCGTAAGGCTGACCATCATATAATAATTTAGTCGGGTTTTCTACTTGTGTCAGTTTCTGCCTGTAATGCTCGGCAACCCCTTTTTTGCCCGCAAAGTAAAGCCCATGCCCGAAAGCTTGCGCACCCTCGCCCGTTCCGATCTGCGAGGACTTGAACCTGCCAAGCGGGGCGCCCTCCTCGGCTTTGAATGTATGCGGAGTTCCATGATAGGCCGCCGGCATAAACTGCCTCCCCCCTCCCCTGTCGGCTCTCCGATGGGCTCGATTCATCGCCTGTCTGAGCTTACCCTTCTCCAGCCCGAGCAGGGGAGCCTGAGACTCGATGATCGATCCGTCCATCCAAGGGCTTCCGACTTGGATCAGAACGTCGGCCACTTCGTCATAGACTCTCGGACCTTTCGGATCGATCCGATAGATTTTCCAGAAGTTCGGCTTGGCCTCGAGGGATTGAGCGGCCTTGGGTGGGGAGAAGTCGAGTTCCATTTGGGGCATCAGGTTTTGCGATACCTTGCTTGGATCGTATTGACCGAAACGACTTTGGCTTTGGGCGGCATTCCCGATCCGATCCAGCCGGCGGGAGCGAATGGCGACCGACCGGTTTCTCTTGTTTTTACCCATCGCTTCGAGAATGGGATTCCTGACGACCTGTTCGTTATTCACCGCGCCAAGAGCGGCATTTATAAAATCTCTTTGAGCAACCGTTACTCCATTGGTCCCATCGTTTGGAACATTGTTTCTTTGATTTTCCAAATATCTGGGCAACGTCCTAAAGGCTGTCATTATCGCCTCGGTTTCGTTCGATGCATTAAAGGCTTGAGCAAACTTTTGCTTGAACTTATTCGACGTGGCGAAGTATTTCAGATTGTTCCTAAACTGATCGACCGAGATCGTATTGATCAGAATGTTCCCGTCCTTGGTTATCTCCATCCCGAAAGGAATCGACAATCGATCCCCCCCTTTGATCTGACCATAAACTTTCCTGCCCGCCTTGTTCCATTTCAGGGCCGAGTAGTAAAACAAATCCCAAGCATCCCCTCCGCCTGCTTCGATGCTCCTCGAGATTGCACCCAAGGCGTCGAGTTGATGCGGATTATATCGGTTTAGACTTTTGAGAGCGGCAATAATATCAGCCCCCAAGAATCCACCCGATGCCCGTTCGGCCCCTGTCGAAGTTGTTTCGAGTTCGACATGGCCTTCTTCGAATTGACCCTGTTTCTTGCGGAGAATGTCGAGTATGTCGTTCGACAGGCTTTTGTTTCGCTTGTTGACTTCCCGAGTTGGCAAGAAGACCGGCCTGCCCGAGGCATCGGTTGCAATCTTAGTCGTACCGTCTTGCAAAACTTCGATTTTAACATGGCCACCCGCCTTGAGTCTTTCGACGACTGCGGGATTTTCCAAATCTTTGGCAGTCAGGTTTGCAGATGCAAATTCGTCGGCAAATTCGTTATCGACTAGGTTCCCGCTTCGTCTTGCCCATGCCCGCCTGCCCTCGGTATCAAGTCCCCTCATCTCCGAGTTATAGTTCTTGATCATTTGGGTAAGCTCGGGGATCTCCTTGAGACCGGGCATGAGTTTGGTCGGGTCGGCGACAAGCCCTCGTTCGTTGGAAGCCAATCCGATCCGATGGAAAAAGTTCCTCATCCCGCTCGAATTGAATAGTGGCCTGGCGAGCGACCTTACTAATTTCGAGCCCGCCCCCTCGTAGTTGTCCTTGACGAACTTTCCACCGAAGAACTCGGCCGCTCCGTGCGAAGCGAAGATTTCTCGGGCAATTTCCGAATTGTTTTTTGAGTAGTGGTCAAACTCCAAGGTCCCCGGCCCATATCCCGAAGCCTCGAGCTTGTCCAAGTAGACTTGCCGGTGGCCGATCTTCTTAGCTTTTCCGCTTTTGACATCTTCATGCGTTGCAGAAAATTCCTTGTTTGTCTTGTAAACTTTCCTTCCGTCCGGCCCGGTGATGATGATGGGTTTGCCGTCCTTGTCGAACTCCGTAAAAATCCCAGGTTTGCCTTTCTCGACCGAACCAAGCAGTTGTTCTTGAATTTGAATTGAGTATCCGAACTTGTCGATGTGGTGAGCGATCTCATGGCCGAGCACGGCCTGCATGACTTCCGCAGGGGCGGACTTTTCGTAAATCGTGATTTGAGATTCACCGTCAACTACCTGATAACTCGAATTACCCTTTCCTTTCCTAAAGTCGATCATCAGGTCGGGGTTTTGAATTTGCCCAGTGGCGATAGCCTGGCGGACCTGTCTGGGCATCGACTCGTAAATCGGCTTTTGCGTAGCATCAAGCGAGTCTTTGAAAATCGCCTCGTCCCCCGCAAGTTTTTGAGCTAAGTCGAACTTACTGTTAACTTTCGCAAAATGTCCGACTCCCATGCCCACGGTGAGCGGGAACAACGATGCACCCAAGCCCATGCCTGCCCCCTCCTCACCTCCTACCGCATACCCGAAGGCCAAGGGGAAGGCCGAGGCGTAAGTGGCCGTCTTGGCCGTCGAGGCGGCGGATTCGAGAGTATTGCCCAAGCCTGTCTTGGTGAGAAAAGTCGATGGCCCCTTGAGCATCGGGGAGATCCCGAAGTTTCTGCCCGGGGACAAGACTTGACTCGTCACGTCCGAGACAGCTTCGCCAACCGTCAAAGCGGCAGTTCGGTCGATGGTCACTTCGGAAAGTGATGGGTTTGCCGGGTCCATCTGAGCGAGCCTTTGAAAGAGCGGACTCGACGCTTTGGCATACTGTAATTGGCGACCGAGGATTGCCATGTCCGATCCCGCTCGAGTCAAAAGTTTGTATCCGCCGGGCGTCAAAAGAATAAGGCCAAGGGCTTCAGCGACATTCGGATCAAGCTCGGCAGAGTATCCGATTGCCCCTGCCCCTGCGATTCTTAACGTCTTCAAGACATTTGGGACGCTTTCAGGTTGGAATCCTGAATTTATTAATGCCCTAGCTATAACCTCATCAGGCACTCGATGCATCAATTCCAACGCTTTGCCAAGTTGCTCGGTACCGAAGCCTGCTTTTTCCAAAGCTTGACCCGTCACTCTCCGAGTGATCGAAGCCTCGGGGCCGGTAGTGCGAGCCAAAGCCTCTTGGACCCGTTGGCCGAGTTGATTGTAATTTCCGCTTTTAGTGACTCCTTGCTCAAGCCCGATTCGTTGGCCGATTGCTTGGTTTTTATTTACTACCTGATTGAGCTTTTGCTGGGCTCCGGCATTTTCTTTCAAAACCTTTTCCGCTCGAGCGATCAATTGCTTTTGGACTGCATTCGGTTTGGGGATTGCTTTGAATTGTTCAAGCGCGGTCTTAGCCGAGTTTTCCAAAACTGCTTTTCTCGATAATGACAAGATCGCCCCCCTTGCGGTTGCGTTCCTAATGACCGAAAGAGCGCCTGACGCCCCAAGTGTCAACGGGACGTCGGGAGACATGACCAAAGACATGGCCGCCGCTTGATCTCTGTCTGGTTGGACGGCCCCTGTCCTTAGATCGGTGAGGGTTTCGGCTCCTCCGAATGGTGCCTCGACTAACCCTTTTGCCTTTGTTCTAATGAAGGACGGGTCTTCATCTTCCCTGGCCATTTTGTCAATTTGCGAGGACAAATGCGAACCAATGAAGGCAGCCATCTCGGCACCCTCTTCCATATTCCTGACGATATGCTCTTGATCCGCCAAGTAGTCCAATTCGGCTCGCCGATCAAAGTCTGTTTTGTTGTCCCCCGTGGCCGTGAGCATTGCCCTCTTTATTCCGATATCCAATGGATTGACAGGGTTCTTTTTTATGAGTTTCAGGCCCGCTTCACCAAGCAGAGCCAAGCCACCCCATGCCTCCATTGCTCCCTGTCCCCGAGTAAGTTCCGATTCTCTTTCGTCCAACTCGAGAACCCGGTTCATAACGATCCTTTTGGCCGATGGGTCGTTAGGCATTCCTCCAAAGGCCAAAGCCTTGTCCATGTTCTTATTGAAATCCGAGGCCGATAAAATGGCAGGGCGAAAAAGGTCACCTAAAGAGCCATAGTCAAAGATTAAGCCGGCAGGCCCGAGCGGGACGTCGGGCAAGCCCATCTCCAAAGCTTTGTCCGTTTGTACGAGTCCATAAAGCTGTCGGGCCGCCTTTTCAACTCCCTCGGCATATTCTTCTCCGGCATATTTCTCAGGATCTCCCCCCAAATCATTTTCGCTTATCGCTCGGAGGTTGGCGCTCAAGTTCATGGAGATCGGAATGCTTCGGGCGCCTCTGCCGATCATTTTCGCACCTTCTTCAAGTCCTCCGGCGAAACTTCCATCGGTCTCGAAAAAACCGTTCTCCATAGCTTTGATGCCTGCGGTTTCGTACCGTTTCAACAGTTCTTGATCGGGAAACTTTTTCTCCCTTTGTATCCGATACTTTTTGAGAAGCCTGTTCGGAAGTTCGGGATCTTGCTTTTTCAGGACATCGAAAACATCTCGTTCGGAGAGTGGGCGGGACGAACGAAGCTCGGCATCGATCCCAAGCAGATCGTGCTTAATGCGAAGGCGATGCGGTTTTTCCATTATTGAGTAAGGTCTATAAATTCAACGTCAGCCCCATCCCTAGTGGTAAGAGAGTTATTTGATTGAGCCTGATTTACGGAAGTCGCAGGCTGTCCAACCTGAAGCCCGAGATTGGTAAGCTTGTTTTGAAACTTATTAGTCAACTGAGTCCGCAACCTTGAAAGTGAATCCATAGCCTCTTTCGCAGACAAGTTGTCCCCTTTCACGAAAGGGTTCTGCACGATGTCATCAAGAATCGCTCTTTCAGAATCAGTAACCGTACCTGGCCCTAAAACCTCTTCTCTCATTTGTCCTTGAATGCTTTTTACTAAAGCGTTTGCTTCAGACTTTAACGTGCTATCATCCCAAAAGCTTTCCTTTTCCGATATTTCCATAAGCCTCGAAAAAAGCCCGTCCATGTGATTGAAGTTCGGGATGAACGTCGCTTTTAAGTCCGATGCTACCGTTTGGTTGCCGACCTTCCCAGAAACAGGGACTTTCTGGCCTCTAACAATTAAAAAATTATTGTCCGGCTTGAAAGTTAGGAAAGACATTTCATCCTCAAACTTTGTAGTGTCCTGTTCCCCTTTTCTAGCCGCTCTTTCCTCGGCCTTAATTTTGGCTTGTAGGTCGAACATTTCTGCATATGTCATCGGTTCAGGAGCCTCGGCGATCGCTCTTTTCTCGATTTGTTCAAGAATACGATTCCCTTGCATCGGGGTTAAATCCCCTTTGTTTATCGCATCGATAACCCTTTGACCTTGGGGCTGAAAACTTTCGGGCAGACGCTCAACCGCAGGGGCTTGGGTCGTATATGTCGTCGGTGGGGCAACAAATGGATCAGGATCGAGTGGTGGAGGTACAAAATTAGGGTCGTCTAGTTCCTTTTGGGTGATCGGCAATTCCTGTCCGGTCGTCTGAAATCTTGCGATTCCTCTTTGAAGATCTTTAAGTTCGTCCGCCTCCTTGATCGCCCTCTCTTGGATTTCCTTATCCAACCCAAACTTGTCCCTCGATAGTTGATTTGACTGAGCCTGCATCGCCAACCGATTTTTCTCGATCTCCATTTGGGCCTCGGTTTCCTTCTTGCGCTGGTATTCCTTTTGCAGGAATGGATTCTTGGCGATTGCCTTGGCATCGGATTCGGAAATCCCTTGATTCATCAAGTAGCCGGTCATCTCTTCGGTCCGAGCTTTTTTCTCCTGACCCTCGAGGAATCCTCGGGCCACTTGATTCAACGCATTCCCGAAGGCCGCATTCGCTTGCGCATTCGCCATCCCCGCCCTTTCAAGGGGGGAAGTGTCGAATCGCATTAAAGCCGCATTTATAGTGTCTCCGATTGCCATGATTTTACCCTATTTAAAAAACCCTGTCCCACCTGAAGCCATACCTCCGATAATCGATCCAGCGGCACCAAACAACCCACTTGCCATTCCGCCGGCCGCCTGTTCACGGGCCGCATAATTGGCGGCTTGGTAATTCGCCCGATTGGCCAAGTCCTGCATTCCAATGTTTACGCCTGCATCGGGATTGATCCGAGTGACTGATTCTTGTGGCAGACCGAAGAGTGCATTTCGCTCGCCCAAGCCCTGTTGAGAATATTGGCTTCCTCCTCGGAGCATGGCAATCGGATCAACTGAGGTTGCTCGGTTGAGGTTGGCGGCATAACTGCCAAGCCCTTGAGCTTGGTTTCGATTGTCCCGTATAATGTCCCGCAAATAATCTTCTCGGCTCATCGCCTCGGCGGCAATGCCCGCATTGTCGAGTCCTCTACCTCGAGCGACCAAGCCTTCCCGAGCGGACTGAGTTGCCCGCCTTCTCATTTCGGGCGACAAGTCGGTCATTTGAGCCTCTTGAAAAGCTTGGTCGGCCAATCGATTGGCCTGCTCGGTCCGAGCCTGCATCAACGGATCGGACGCACGATATGCTTGATTTAAATCGGCTCCGAATCGGTTGAGCATCGATATGTCCGAGCCTGCTTGCCTTTCGGCCATTCTTGCCCCGAAGTCTTGAGCCCGCATAGCGGAGGACTCGGCCAGGTCGGCCATCGGATCGGCGGCTCGACGGGCCAAACTCATTTGCAAATCTTGATACTGCGGATCGTATTGCTGGCGAACTTGGAGCATCTGATCCTGTAAATTTGAGTCGGCCATCGCACCGACGTAATCTCGAGCGGATTTGGCTATGTCTAACTTGGGCAATGGCGGAGGAGCCTTCCCCCCGCCAAAAAGTTTTTGTAGGAAGAACGAAGGGACGCCCGACGAGTTGACCGGCTCGCCTGCCCCACCCGCTTCTCTGAGCATTTCCGCCTCCTCGGCATTGATGTACGCCAAGCTTTCCCCTTCGGGCGCGGCCGTATTCAACAGCATGGCCGCTTGGCGGAGCGGATCTTGAGCTTGCTTATCGCCCATCATCATTTTGGGCTTTTCAGCCCCTTCGGTTAGTTTTTGTAAAAAGTTCATATGTTCTCCTTAAAATACGAAGCCTCGGACGATAATTTTCCAATTTGCATTGGTCACCTGGACGACTTGATTGACGACGTCCCGCTTGGCGATATTGAATACGTTCGTGCCGGCCGCTACATAAGACCGATAGCCGATTTTCGTGCTGTTTGCCCAAAAGGTTTGGACTCCGACATTATAGGTGTACATCGATGTAAAATCGATTTCGTCTCCGACCGCATATCCGAATTCCGCAGTTTTGCAGATGAGCGAGAGTTTGATGTGATCAGGAGTTTGGCCCAGCGAATGAGTCCATTCGAGTGTCGTATTGGTTGCGGGTATATTGGTTTCGGAACTTTTGTAAATGTTAGTCGTAACAGAGGCGACTTGTGTACCGACATAAGCTTTGATGCTTCGTTGAGTGGCTAGTGCGGTTGCCGAATCCGAAACCATATCGTTCTCGTCCTTGATCTCCACGGCAGTCGGCGATGCGGTTGACCCGCTCACGTTGCCGACGACGTTCAGGTTTGAGAGTGTCGCAAGTTTGGGCAACGTTACTTGAGCGTCTTTTATATGATTAGTCTCGACCGCACGATTGGCATCGATGGAAGCATCGCTGGCAAGCTGAGTCGAGCCGATACCGTTGTCTTTAACTTTGAGTTTACCCGATGCCGAAAGGGTCAAGGTCGAGTTGTCGGTCGTGTCGGCCGCCGACGTAAACGTTGCAAGATTTGCAATGTCATTGAGTTTGGTCGAAGTGACCTGGTCCCCACTCGAAAAAGTTTGTCCTGTTGTAATTACTCCCATGATATTTTTCTCCTACGAAATACTAGTCCTCGACCTATCTGATATTCTTGCATCTACGGACAAGGCTCGGACGAATGGCCTCCCTTGAGTCGGTTGGAAATCGGCTTGAATACCGAAGCCCCTCTTGCGAATCCCAAGGCGGATCGATGCGTCCTCTGAACTTGGCAAGGCTCCTCCGAGCAAGCTGGTTACCGAGGTAGATGTGCTTGTCCCGTCAGGGTCTTCGGTTATGTACGAAACGTTCCCGTCCGTTTGGGAATCCGATCCGCTTTTCAAATGAAGCTCGCCTCGAGCGAAAGTCTTTCGATCGATCTGATTCGCATCATACTGCCGTGATGTCAGTTGACTAACGACGTTAATGGTTTCAGGTACGGCCTGACCCGCAGTCACCGAAACAATGTCCCCACTCTCGACTGCATCCACCTTGTGGATTCCGCCCTCCTCAGTCGTCAAGTAAAGTGCGTTTTGCGCCCCTTCTCTGCCGACCAAAAGCTCACGGATTGCAAAGTTTACTGAGTTGACTGAATCGATTGATTCAAAGCCTTGGTTCAAAAGATTGTAGACGAGAATGCTATTGAGCTTGGTCGCATCGCCAAGGCCGGCCGAGCTATCTAACGGGACGGCCATCCAGAGACGGTTATTGAAATATACTCCGACCGACAAGTGGGCATAGTCCTGATTAATTCGATCAATGAAAGGCTGAATCGTTTCCGAAATCGGAGTGCCTGTTCCCCGCAAATTGTACTCGTCGAGAAACTGCACCGAGTATATCCCTTGGTCGGAAAGGAAAAAGATTTGGTTTGCAATCTGAACGACCGACTTGCGAGCAGAGCAACCGATTTCGGTCGTCACCACGTTGGTCTTCACGTCGGCCAAAGATCCGCTCACGCCGGTCATGAGGTGGATCGATTTGCGATTGAAGATAACAAGCGAGTCTTGAGTAAAAGGTTTGAGCGAAACCGTATAATCGCTTTGACCGGCAGACGGTCTGAACTGATTCCCGATGACGTCGAAAGTGTCGGGGTCCATGATGTCCGAGGCCACGACCTCGTCCCTTATCCCCCTGTCCTCTGGGATCGTGTCCGAAGTGTATTGATAGGGAAGCCAAAGCCTCCGTTGATGGACCACTCCGAACGGGCTGGCGGGCTGATGGATGAATCCTTTCCCGATGGCCAAGGGTTTGGATACCGTGAGGCTCTTTGCTTGACCGATGGACACGTTGGCGACGTCTAGGTTGAATTTAAATTGATTGGTCGTCTCGGAAGTCACCCGGACGGTTTGATCGACGAAGAGGTCGAAAGGACTGTCCCCCGATTGAATGGTGAGGTTGTCACCTGCCGAGAGGCCATGCGATGTGACGTCCATCGTGACCTCGCCATTGCTCGAGGTGGCCGTCGTGTCCGTGAGGTAGACGGGGGCGGTATAAGTACCGTTGGCAACTCGAGTAAAGTCGGCAAAGTATTCGGCCCTGGCACCCGAGACGTTAAAAGTCTTCGTCTGAGAGCCAGCCATATTAACCGTAAAAATGCTGACCGATGGGGTTGAGGCAACTTGATAAACATCGTTGGGGTTCGATGTGTAGTCTCCAAGTCCCGTCAAAGTGACGAAATCCCCGACATTCCGATTGTGGTCGGAAGAAGTGTTTACCGTAATAGCCTGGCCCGACTGAGAAGCCGAAGTGATCGGCAAAGAAGTAATCGTGGGAGTAGCGGCCAACGTGGTTTTTCGTGTACGGAAGATGTACATTTTGTTAAACCCCTGAAGCATTCCGCACGGGCCATCCACCGTCTCCCCTCCACCTTCGTATCGAGCTTTGAATAAGGCCGTATCTTTCAGCCGTAGAATTATTGCCAGGTTATTGGTGGCCGTGAAAATATAGTCGTCCGAATTGCTGTTCGGGTCGGAGTAAACGGCCGAACCGTAAACTTCGTTTACCTCGTCGTCGGCCAAGGTAAAATTTAAAGTCGTAGTTATGGAATCGCCCATTTGAACGACCGAGGTATTGCCTACTCCTTCCCCCCGAACCGTGAAACCGGTATCCGACCCGGCGTTGGCAAAGGTAATTGTATTCGTATTGAAATTGACCGAAGCCAAAACATGAGTCCCGTTTATCGACGAATCAATATCAGCAACGGTTACGTTTTCGCCTGGTATGAAAGCAAGGCTCGGGGTATCATCCAAAGTAATCGTAACGACTCCCGACTGACGCTGGGCCGAGGTGGCCACCCAAGGCAAACGGATCGCATCGTTGCCCGTCGTGATCGAGCCGAACAAAGTGTTCAACCCTTTCCTCGTTTGCCAAGTCCCGTCCTCGTTCATCCTGCCGTTCTTGGACAAAGCGACCTCGCCAGGTTGCAATTGATTCGGACGCAAGCGGGCATTCATCCGGGTGAAGAAAGTATCACCCTCGGTGATGAACTGATCATCCAGTTTTCCGAATGTCCGATATTTAGTCATTTCTTCCGATTGCGGATCTCCTGCCAAAGTTTTACCGACATGAAAATGATCGTCAGGCTACCGGCCAGCACTCCGATGACTTCGTGGAGTGATCCTGAGAAAGTGGCCAGAGTCCCGCCAATCCCAAATAATGAGTCCCGATCAAACATTTCAAAAGAGCCAATCGAGGACGAGGATTGAGATTAGAATTATGCAGAACCAAGTGATCATTTTTCCTTGCTTCGTCATTCCGTAATAAAGAGAGAGTAATGTCCTAAAGTTTTTCATTTGTTGGGAAGGGAGGGCGAGTGAGATGTTTTTTCGTACAAGTTTCCGCAGTCTTTCGGGCTACGAAAATTGGGATCGATAGGTAGGCGGCCAGGACGCAGGCGGCAATGATCAGGATCTTTTTGATGTAGCTCGTAAATTCCTCGAAGCCGCTCTTGTGCTTCTCCATGCCCTGCTCGACCAAGGCCGACACGTCCCCGTGCGTCAATGCGTCAACCGTGTTTTTCAAATCTTCGTTCTCGGTCATCATTTGAGCCGTCTTGCCACCCGCATAGCCGATCGCCGCTCCGGCCCCTCCAGCGAGCGGACCCCCAATCGAGCCCGTAGCCCCGCCTGCCGTAGCCCCGAGAACGGGATACCAAGAAGACATTTTGCACCCCGAAAGGATTACAATTACAATCAGCAAGGCCGCATCGAGTGCAAGTATGGTGTGGCATCGTTTCATCCACCCGGAGGGTTCGGGTCGGTCCATTCGGACCCTGCGAGTATTGTTAGAATTTCCGAATGGTCGTATTGAGTTTTGCCTTCAAGAAAGTTAGGGGTCGATCCTTCAAATCGTGCGAGAACTTTTGACCCGTCCACGCTTTTTCGACTGTGACTCTCATCAATGTCTACGAGTTCGGAGAAATTGAAATTTGGAATTTCCGATGAATTTGCTATTGTATATTTTCTCATGGCGTTTGCGTTACAAATGTGGCTCCGTTAACCGTCCCGTCATTACCACCCGATCCTTGGTCAGTTATGGTCGTACCTGTTCCCCCGTCATTGTCTCCCATTCGCCACCAAAGCGCAGGATTGTAGTCGTTCAGACTGGTGGGCGTTCCGCTGTTATATATTGCGATTAAATCCGCTTCTGAAATTGCAGACGTAAAGATCCCAAACTCGTCGATTTCCCCGTTGAAAAAGTAAGTGCCTATAGTTCCGCTTCTGTTTCTAGCTCCTGCGGTAATTCGGGTCGTCGCAATCTTGGAACCAATGCCCGAAGTGTAAGTTCCAAATGAGTTACCTACTTTCGTACCGTCCAAATAAATGTCGTAACCTGCATTCCCTGAATTGGTAGAACTGCTCGAGGATTCCCAACGAACCCCCAAATGATGCCAAGTGTTTGCAGAAATTGTAACACCGCTCCCTGTGTAAGCCCATAAATGGTTTTGGTTAACAGCTGTGATTACCGTGTCACTAAGTGGTCCGAACAGGTCTCCACCCAATACAATTCCCGTATCAGCAGTGCCGAAACTGAGGAGAAAAGTAGCCGTACCTGACCCGTAAGCGACATCAGGTCTGAACCACGCAGATAAACCTTCTACAGTTAGTGAAGACGGGCTTGACCCCGCATCGACGTAGTCGTTTGCCCCGTCGAAGTCCAAACTGTAAGTGTTAACGAAAGGCGGAACCTGCGTGTCTCCTTCGAGTACATAATTATTTGATGCCGTATTGTAAACGTTTACCGAGCCGTATTGGCCAGCGGTTGCGGTTTTGTTTCCGAATCCGTAAACTGATGCACCTGAGCCTTCGATTGAAACAACGCCCGTTCCGCTTTGAACGATTGTGCATCCGAATCCCGAACTAAGTCCGCTGGGGATCGTGATTGTAGTCGCCGAAGAATTTGAACAAACAATCACTTTTCCATTATCACCGTCGGCAAGTGTTCGCGCGGTGGTCGTTTCGGAAACGAGTGAGAAAAACGCTGGGCTAAAGTCTGTACTTGCTGAAGTCGCCGCTGTTCCCAATCCTAAATTTGTTCGGGCGGTCGAGGCGTTGTCCAAGTCGCTCAGGTTGTTACTAGCGAGTAAATCGCCGCCTGACGCCGCCGCCATCAAATTGGCAACGGTGACTTTTTTAGTCGTGCCTTGAGCGGACCCCGTAGTATCCGAGATATCCGTGATTGGAATGATGTCGTCATTGGCGGGTGTTCCGCCTAACGCATCAAGTGCTGAAATCTTTTTGTTTGCCATTGTTTAACCTTAATCGAAGGCGAGAATACTACCGTCCTCGCAGTTTAAAAATGGGCCACTCTCGGCCCGCAATGCTCCGTCAATCGGTGGACCGACCGCCCCGTCGGCGTCCGAGTCCCCAATGTGTAAAAGTAACCCTAAGACCGGCATTTTCTATTACGCCTTGTAAAGAATGGCCGCACCTGATGTGAGTTGAACCGAAGTTGTCGGGCAATAGATAACTTGACCTTGGCTAAAGACCGTTGCATCGCTAATGAGATCCGCCGAGTCGTCCATCTTTCCTGTTATCGCACCCAAGACCGAGTCCTCGGTGAATTGGATCGCCGTGAAGCCGTCCGTTCCGTTGGTTCTCGCAACCGTGTCATTTACATAGACACAACCGTTGGCGCCCATGCTGTTAAGAATATTTACTCCTGATAAGCCCATGATATTTTTATGTTGTTTGCAAAATTGATACTCCAAGCGTATAGCTCGGGTAAGTTTGGATTGTGATTTTGTTCATGCCCTCGAGACGCTCGACCCGATCAATTTCCAAGGCCAAGGTTTCTTCGGCAACAGCCTCCTCGGCCAGACTCTTCTCGAGCATTCCATCGGCCTTATACCAATCGGAGACGCAGGCTAAAACGAGGTACCTTTCGAGGAATCGAGGGAGGGTCGTCGTGCCATCTCCATAGTCGCTCGGAGGGACTTGATTGCCCACTACGAAAATGGAAGTGGCCGAGGATTCGGCCGGTAAAACGATGTATCCGTTGACCAAGCGATAATCGAGTTGAACGGCCGTGCGATCAGTGTACGGATTCTTGTCGTAGACGCCGAACACATCGAGGACCGAAGAGTTGTCGATCTGAACAGCTTTGTCGGCCGCAACCGGCGTAGTCGTAGCGGCAACCGAAAGCTCAACCACCGTCATCAATTCGGGCCATTGTGCTCTCGTCCATGCACCCTTGACCCGATCGTTCAAGCTGTTCTTGAATGCAGTCTCCTCCGAAGCCAAAAGCTGGTCCACTCCTATGGCCGAAGTGAAGCGGGATTTGAGTTCGTCGTAAGTGACCGTTCTCATTAACTACCGATGACCGTTTCAGGATTCGCTTTAGCAAAGTCCCTCGAGTATTCTGGGTCGGACATGCATCCAGGCCGTTCCTGTTCGTGCCTCATGTAAGTGGCTAAATCGACTGAACGGACAGCACGAAAGTTTTTCCCGCCGCCAACCGATTGACCATACTTTCGGGCTTTCAATGCTCTCTCCCTATAGCCGGCTTTTTCATACTCGGCTTGACGCTCAACTTTTTTGGCTAGATAGCGGGCCATCTCTTCAGCCGACGTTCCACCACTTCGTTTCCCACCTTTGACTATTATATTGAGACTCATGCTTCTTTAAAAAGAAAAGGGGAGCCGGCTACCCCATCTAAACCGGCTCCCCAAAACAACCAATAAAACGCTAAGTGAATTAGCGGAAATCAAACGATTGAACCCAAGGCACGGGGGTTACTGACTCGTATCGTCGCCATGCACTCAGAGAAGGCGCGTTGGCCGGCTCCGTTGTCTGGAAGATCCTGGACGGTTATGCCTTCGAGGAACTTGAGCGACACGGTATCGTCGGTGGGCAGGAGATAAGCCCGGTCGGTGTTAACCGTGCCAAGAGCCGTGTCCGTTCCACTTGCGCCCGAGTCATTTCTACCAAGCCAAAGATCCGGTAGGATTTCTACCGTCCCATAGTCCGAGATATACTGTACGACACTCAGCCTCAAGCTACCATCGGAAACGTTTTGATCAAAATTGAAGTTTCCATTTGCGGTCGTGGAACGGGTGTAATCCGTGATTTTATTTACAGCGGCCGGTCCTGCAAAAAGTCGAAAACTTCCTTTCGAGCCAGATGCGGTATAAACAGCCTGGAGAAGTCCACGGAAAGCGGATTCGGTCAAGCTGGCGAGCGAAACACGGGAGCCACTAACGGCACGGAAGCCCTGCTTGAGGGAAGTGTCGAAGGTGTTGCCGGTTGCGGTTGGGTTGGACCAAATTCCAAGCCCCGCCATCTTCGCGCCAGCGGAAGAAGTTCCTGCGGACTGATCGTTGCCCGATGCGATTGCCACTTCAAGTGAGTTTTTCAACTGAATGAGGGACTTCGCTTTGGAAGCCGCAAAGAGCGAGCCGCCAGGAGCGACGTCAACCATTTGAGCCTGGCGCGATACTGCGAAGATGTCACGCAATGTAGCGACGCGGTTAGACAAGCGAGCACGAGTGTCGATTAGGTTGGCGGCGTCGGAAATGGTCAAGTCAACCCCGTCAATGTTTCCACCCGATCCAACGGGGTCGGCAAGGCTGTCTACTAGCCATTCGTTAAGAGTCGCTTTGGGAGCGGCGGATTGAGGGATCGTGCTGAAAATTGGAGTTTCGTGCGGAGAAACGGTTTTTAAAATATTTTCGAGGTTCTCTCGCGCACCTTTGGTGCTTACTACGTTGTAAGATGTTGCAATAGCCATTGTTATAAGATTTTTAAGATTTTAAATTTTGTTAGATTTTTTTGACATCTAATCCGCAAGAAATGCGGCAAGATCGTTTTCCGAGAGTCGTTTACGCTCCAGAATTTTCGATTTCTCAACAGTCGCTCGAGTGGCCGCCGTTTGGACGGGTGGGCTGGAATCTCCGATTTGGCTTGGCGGAGGGGCTTTGACCTTTTTCTTGGCCGGTGCCTTGGTTGCTTTCGCATTCTCCGCTTGTATTGCTTCGACTCCTCTAGTGAGGGTGGCCGCTACAAAATCGCCGTTCGGGAGTGATGCAAGGAGTTTTGAGTATTGGCTTTTGATTTGATCGAAAATTTCTTTTCGACTCTCAAAGCCTTCGCTTTCCTTGATCCACGGATGAGTCGCCAGAGTGTCTTGAGCCCATTGGGCTTCAGACTGAAGATATTGAGCCCGCTCAGGGATCTTCTCGGTCAGATAGTCTTCGGCTTGAGTCAATATTCTCCGAATGTCGTCATCCGAATATTCCTTTCCATCGACCTCAACGTAATCTTTGCCGATGTGCTGGAGACTCCACCTCTTGGCCGCCAAAGCTTCTTTTCGCAAAGATTCCAACTCTTCAAAGGTCTTGATCTTCTCGAGCTCTGGCTTTGTCGGTTCGGCGGCGGTTTGTGGATTGGCTTTCAAAGCTTCGATCTCGGCCCTCAACGCTTCGGCATTCTCCTCTGCGGATTTCGCCCGTGCTGTCAGTTTATTGACCTGCTTGAGCAATTTGCCTACTGCCTTGGGGGGCTCGGCTTCGGCCTCTTCGGCTTCTTCCTCCTCCTCAACTATTTCTTCCTCCGATTCCTCTTCCGATTCCTCAGTTGACTGTAAAAGAACGTCTTTCCTGGTGGATTCCGCATCTGCTTCGACTAGAGTCTCGGACTCGGCCGATGCTTCGGCTTCCTGTTGGGCTTCCTCACTTTCCTCGACTTTCTCAACGAACGATGCCGTCAATTGCTCGAGATTGGTAATTGGTCCCTGCGTTTCTATTTCTGCCCCCGTTGTACCCGGAGCCTCGGTCGTAACTGTCTCTGCCATATTTTCCTGCGTTTACCGGGTTCGCACTCCCGTTTTGATTTTTCTGCGGGCCTGTTGGTCCGCCATCTTCAAAATAAAGGGGGGTCGGAAAAATTTTTTACGAGCTAGTGAGCGTAAAATGGCGACCAATTCTCCCGATACTTTTCGTATTTGCTCGAAGACCGGGGATTGGTTGCGAACAGTCGGACCGTGACGGTCGGCTTGGACGAGGTTGGGATCAAATACCAGACCCGGACGGGATCGACCCAGCAAGCGATGACGTCCACCTCTTCACCAATCACTTTTTTCTTCCTTCGACCCGATGCGGTCATGATCTTGAACGAATCTTTGTCCTCCACCGAAGTCCCTTTGACTTGAACCTTCAAAAAGCCTTTTGGACATTCCACCAAAAAGTCCCACTCCTTTGGATAGGCAGGCCGGTGAGGAACGAATCCACGTCTCAAAGCTTCGGCCTCGAATTCCGATTCGTACAATGCCCCGAGGGCAATCGATTTAAGTTTCATCATCGAGATCGAAGTCGGCCTCGAACTCAACGTTCTCCTCGTCAAGCCACTCGTTGACGTCGGCAAGCGCTATCTTGGCAAGTTCGACGTCTTCAATGTCACTCTCTTCGATCCAACGGTTCAACAAAGCCCGATGAGCCCGCTTGAATTGCTCATGCGGGGTCGGCTTCATCGGGGTCTTTCAGAGCTTCGACAATCCGAACCAAGCCACCGATCTCGCCGGCCAAACGAGCAAGCTTACTTGGATTGTCGATCAACTCGGGGTCTTGAAAGTCGGTCAGGCAAAACTCTTTTTGTTCCTCGATAAATCGGCGGACGACGTTGAAATCATCTCGGCCTTTGAGGCTTAACAATGCTTCGGGTAAAGTCATTTCTTCCTCCTTACGGGTTTGACCTTCCTACCCATGCCGACCTTGCTCTTCTCAGCCTTCTTTCTCTTCAATTGACTCTTGGTCATTTCCGACTTGGTCACGGGAGTCTTGCTCGAGACTCGCCTGGTCGGCCGGCAATATTCATTCGACTTGCCCTGTCCGCACGGCTTGCCCGTTCGAGTGTCTTCCCACTTCTCGGCTCCCCAGCGTTTCAACGACGAACCCGCTTTGGTCTTGCGAACTTGTCCCTTGGCCTTGCGGCATTGGGCGATTTGTTGAGAGGCTCGAGCGGAAGGGAAAACCTTTACTCGAGCTTTTACTTTTTTATAGCAGGCGTCTTTCGGCATATTACCATTTCTTGCAGGACCAATACCCTGCCGTGAGTTTCGATTTCTTCTGATCGCATTTGTGCCTTGCCCGAAAAGATTTGCGGGCATTCGGGTTGGATTTGCGAATCTTCATGTTCGCATCCCCAAAACGAATCGTTCTCGTCTTCCCACCTTCCGAGGCCAAGACGACGAACTTCTTCTTCCCGTGGCCGGGCTCGCCCGCACGGATTCGTCGAGGACTATTTACTTTCTTGGGGATTCCCTTCGGCATCACTTTCTCCTCTGAGAGCGGGCAAATTTTTGGGCTTTTTGAGACAATTCGCCAAAATGGAAAAGGGGTTTGCTGGAAGCCGTGTGAGTCTTGCCCGAATGCAATTTCCCATTCTTCATCTTATGCATCCCACGGGTCCAAACTTTCCCGTCTCGGGTGTAATGGTTAACCCCCTTCAATAGCTTTTCCCCTTTTTAACTTTCCGCATGACCCGCTTTTTCGGAGCGGCTTTCTTCTTTGGCATCTTTTTCTTCATTCCATGATATCCGGGCATTTTGTTTTCCTCCTTACGCCGCCATGCTCGTGCCGGGAACGTTGCCGGGAGCGACTCCCAATGCG
>JAURNO010000039.1 GCA_030830145.1 Verrucomicrobiota bacterium | reverse complement strand
GTTGGGAATGTTTTGCTCCAAGGCCCCCGGTCATTTGAAATGACCAAGCCTATCATCCGCTTGTCCGGGCTTTTGTTTTTCCTGTTCTTCGTAGCCTGCTCTAAGCAACCGGACCAAGAATCCTCGAGTCCAGGCAAGCCGCTTACTCCCGGAAAAATCAAGGAAGAGGACGGGATGGTATTGCTGAGAGGTGGAACATACCTCAGAGGAAACAACAAGCCTCCGGGTAACGGCGATTTTTATCCTGAGGAAGGCCCGGCCCACAGAGTTGAGGTTTCTGACTTTTGGATCGACAAGTACGAAGTGACCAATGCTCAGTTCATGGAGTTCGTAGAAGCCACCGGATACCTCACCTTTGCCGAAAGGCCTCTCAGCAAGGATGTTTTTCCCAATGCCCCACCCGAACAACTCGTTCCCGGGGCGACCGTTTTCGCGCCACCGCCCAAAAACATCAACCCCCGCGACACGAACGACCCCTGGGATTGGTGGGCCTACCGCAAAGGAGCCTGTTGGAGGCGGCCCAACGGGGAAGGTTCCTCGATCAAGAACCGCATGGATCACCCCGTCGTTTGCGTTAACGCCGACGACGCCAAAGCCTATGCCGAGTGGGCCGGCAAACGACTCCCCACCGAAGCGGAATGGGAACTGGCCGCCCGGGGCGGAACCGAGGGAAAAATGTTCATTTGGGGAGACGAATCAAAACCGAACGGCAAATGGATGGCGAATTGCTTCCAGGGAAAGTTTCCGGCCCAAAATACTGCTCAGGACGGCTACTTGTACACGGCCCCCGTGGGTTCCTTCCCGCCCAATGAATACGGACTCTATGATATGGCGGGAAACGTCTGGGAAATTTGCAGCGACTACTATCACCCCGCCTACTACCGACAGTTTCTCCAAGACCCGCACCCCAATCCCACGGGCCCCGAAGCACCCATTACGCAGATCGAACTCGAGGAATTCCGCGTGACCGGCACCTGCCCCCTCCCCCAAGCAGGAGTAAGCGAACTCATGTTCCTTCATGTCACAAAGGGGGGATCCTTTCTTTGCCACTACGACTATTGTCTCCGCTACCGCCCGGCGGCCCGCCACCATTCGGAGTCTCTCGCTCCTAGTAACCACGCTGGTTTCCGTTGCGTCAAAGACGTCGACGAAAAGGAATAAAAGCTGCATTATCCCTCCACCTCGAAAAACCTTTTTTAACCGGATATTTTTCCCGAAAAAATGATTCGACGCCCGAGTAGCCTGAGGAAAGCAAGCTCTCCCTAAACAAGAAACTTCACCTACAACTCCGCGTCAGAAATCCTGGGATAGGATTCCTTGATAATTCCTTCCATGGAAACAAAATGCGGAATATTGTAACTGATGCAATGAAGTTGCCCATGGAGCTTGACCAATTTGTCGCAATTGATTCTTTTGATCTCCCAATCAGGCAGAGCCGTACGGTAGACCTGTTCCGCCCGGTCCTCAATCGCAGGGTCGACGTCGCTGAACGAAGGCATCAGCAAAATTCCATTGGCCAAAATAACATTTGTGTAGGAACGCCAGTCCTGCCCCCATTTCGGAGGCATCGGTATCCTGACCACCTTAATCGGTCCGGATGAAGTATTGAGCGAAGCGACGAATTCGGCGTTTTCGTTCATCCTGGCACTGTTTTCAGGGTCAACCGAAGGATCGATCTCCCCTATGACAGCCAAGTTTTTATCAAGCATGGTCATGAACATATCGGTATGACCATTGGGTTCACCGGCAAGAGCTTTAACCGTGTAAACCGTATGAATTCCGAAATAGTCGAAAAACATACTCATGAGCTGTTTTTGGGTGAATTCGGCCTTCAAGTTGACGGTGAGGGTTTTGGACGAAGTCAACAACAGACCGTCCCCATTGCTAATGAGGTTGCCGCCCTCCAACAAAAGAGGGACCGAACGAACCGACAAACCCAAGAGGCGGGCCAATTCCAAACCCATGAAATCATCCTCTTTTCGCTGCTCTCGCATGGTTCGGGAGTTGTACTTGGCATCGACCATGACAGCCCGATCGTTATCGAAACGCAAAACCAATGGGGCGTAATCTCGGATCCACATGGAATTGGAGGGTAAAACGATAAAACGCATGGCATCGGGCGGAAGACCCAGATCTTTGATTATTTTTACACCTGCTTGAGCTTCGACCTCGGTGTTTACGACACCGAAGAGAGGCACTTTGCGATCGATCGCCTTGGCAATGTCTCCGTAAAGTTGGGGATCAAGGAAAAGGTTTTTCTGGCAACCGATGAAAATCGCCGATTGCTTGCGAAACTCGGAAGCCGGATAAAAATCCTCGGGCTCGGAAGAAGCCAGAACGGGGCGAGCAGGAGCAATAAATTCTTCCGATTCATACTGCCTGGAAGAACCGTCAAAAGCGTCGGACAGAAAATAAGCTCCGCAAAGCGAGCCAATGACGAAGATCAGGATGGAGAAAAATGAAAAGGCATACCGCCCAATCCTTTCATTACGCTTTCTCTCTTTTGCAGCCTGGGATAATCCCGAATCAGCATGCTCGGTTGCGATGTCAGAGCAGACTACGGAAGAGGCAGGATTTGGAATAGAGGGCTTGGATGAGTTGGAAAAAGGCGTCTTTTTTCTCTTTTTCATGCAAGGATTTCCCGAAAACAGGAAAACAAGTTTCCGAAAAGCGGCGAGTGAACCCGGTGCTTCAAAGAGAAGCCGCCAAAAAGGCTTCTCCGCGTGAAAAGTGACGATCGAGACTGACTGTAGTAAGTAAGCATTAGTTGTGCACTTAATCAAAGGCACGCTGGACGCGAGATTTGTTGAATTTTAGAAACTTGGAAAAAAGTTAAACCATCCAATAGCCCTTGGTAAAAGAAGTAGGACTTTTAATTGAAAATTAATTAATATTCAATAATTCCTGTTCAGCCCTGAATTCAAAAAAAGGTTTCATGGAATGCCTGAATCACCCTTTGATCGATTTAAAAACCGAACCCCAATCCTTGGAAAACAATGGGATCCCAAAGACTGAAAGATCACGAAGGGAGCCTCCTTCCAAACCAAATCTGCAAGGCTTTGGTCGACAAAGTAGAAGCCAGTGCTCCAATCGGTATTCCAATTCCTAATCATACAGGAGGAAAGAAGGATAGGTTGTCGAATTTCGCGAAATAAGAGGTCGGACATACCGAAGGAAAAAAGACGCAAGCCCAGGGGAGTCGAACGAACGGCCGCGGGCGATAACTCGTGGGTTTTGGTCGAGTAATCCCAAGACCCCGAACGCCCTCGCCTTCTTCCATGAAGTAGGGTTTTGATTGGCCCTCCTCCCCCCTTCAATTGCTGTCATTTAAAATGCCAAAATATGCCCAACGGTGCAATTGAATGAAATAATGGAAAACTTCATCAATCTCCCCTGCCAGCTTTCGAGGTCAGGCTAAAACCCTTTTAAATACTAGACCCAGCACCCCTTT
>JAURNO010000038.1 GCA_030830145.1 Verrucomicrobiota bacterium | reverse complement strand
AAGCGGAATTACAATTGTCGGCTTTCCCTCCGACCAAGTATGGAAAATTAAAAGCGAAGGTAAAAGACATATCACCCATGCCCCTCTCCTCTTCCGGTCTGATGAAGGAATTGAGAAACGACCAATTGGTGCAAAGAATTACCGAGGTAGGAAGCCCGTTTATGGTTAAGGTCGACATTGACCGGGACGAACAAGGTCACTTCAAATGGAGTTCGAAATCCGACGAAGTCCGCCAGTTACAAGTAGGCATGGTTGGACAAGGCAGCATTATCACGCGGGAGGAAAGATTGATTTGGCTGCTTTTGCCGCAAACCAAATGACATGTTTTCGTTCTTAGCCAAGAAATTCCGAAGATACCGAACGCCCTCTCTTCTTCAAGTCGAACACACCGAGTGTGGAGTCGTTGCCCTTGCGATGGTGTTTGGTTATCATAAAAAGTGGTTCTCCATCGAATACCTCAGAGATGCTTGCGGAGTCTCAAGGGACGGTAGCAACGCCTTAAACCTTCTCAAGTTCGCCCGCGACCAAGGCATGGAGTCTCACGGTTACAGTTTGGAACTCGAAGAACTTAAGGAAATGGATTCCTTTCCCATGATCCTTCATTGGAAGTTCAATCACTTCATCGTACTTGAGCAAATCAAGGGAAACCGTTTCTGGATCAATGACCCGGCCACCGGTCGACAAATTTTGGATGAAAGGGAGGTCGATGAAGCCTTCACCGGAGTCGCGTTGACATTTGAGCCAGGTGACTCCTTTACTCCATCCGGATCCCCGCCTAATTGGACTAAATCGCTTTTTAATTATGTATCGGAGGTCAAAGTCGGTTTGGCTTTGGCAATGGCTTTGGGCTTGGCCTTGGTTGTTCCCGGCGCTCTCATGCCCTTGCTTTCCATCGTTTTCATCGATTACGTTTTGGTTCAAGGGTTCGATGATTGGTTGCCTATTCTTCTCGGAAGCATCGTCGTTTTGGCTCTCCTCCAGTTCTTGCTGAATTTCCTTCAACAAACTGTTACCTTGGTTTTCCAGACAAGGTTGTCCATAGCTCTCAACAGCCGTCTTATTAACAAAGCCATGAGCTTGTCATTGGCTTTTTTCTCACAGCGTTCAGCAAGTGAAATCGCTGGTCGATCACAGTTAGTCGATAACTTGTCCGCCCTTATCATGGGTCCATTGGGTAAATCTTTCATCGGACTTATGACGGCGACGATCTATTGCCTTGTCATGTTTTTCTTCGAAGCCAACCTGACTTTCATCGTCTTGGGAATAGCTTCCGTAAACTTACTTTACTTTTCTTGGCAAGTCAGGCGCGTTCGCGAACTCAACCAAGCAGTCACCCGTGAAGCGAGCCTCCTCACAGGCGAGCAGTTGCAAGCTCTGCAATTGATTCCCGAAGTCAAGATTAGCGGATTGGAGGCAAATCTTCTCAAAAAGCTCGTAGGAAGAAAAATCAAATGGTTAAACGAGAGCAGCCGCCTGACCATTAAAAGGACAATCATCGAATCCCTTCCCACTTTCCTAAACTCTGGTTCCTATGCAATCATACTGTTTTTCGGTGGCCACAAAGTACTCGATGGTGAAATGACTTTCGGCGTTTTGGTGGCCTTTCAGGGTTTGATGATGCAGTTTCTCGGTCCCATTCAGCAAATGCTGTCCCAATTTGCCGATATTCAGGAAGCTCAAGGCAACATTGATAGAATCGACGATGTTTTTTCTCAAACCGAGGGGGATGTAGAAGAGGAAGAAACGAAAGATACGGAAAACGCAGAGCCCCGCCAAATCACTTTTCCTTTACTCGAGCTAAAAGACATCACCTTCGGATACCAAAAATTAAAACCGCCCTTGCTTGAAAACTTCGATCTCACCATCGGCCCCGGCAAATGGGCAGCCTTTGTCGGAGCTTCGGGTTCCGGGAAATCCACGGTCACCCGCTTGTTGTCCCAACTCTACAAGCCCTGGTCGGGAAGCATAGAATTGGGAGGCATTCCAATTAATGAAATTGACGCAAAGGATTTCTCTAAAGCGATCGCTTTCGTTGATCAAAAAATCGTGTTGTTCAATGCGACTATTTCCGAAAATTTATCACTATGGAACAGTTCGATATCTTTCGAGCAACTGACCAAGGCATGCAAAATAGCCTGCATTCACGATTGGATTATCAACAGACCAACAGGCTACGAACATAAAATCTCCGAAGATGGCTCGAACTTAAGTGGCGGAGAAAAGGCCCGTATAGAAATAGCTCGAGCCTTGGCACTCGAACCGTCCTTGGTCGTGCTCGATGAAGCGACCGCCGGTTTGGATCCTGAAACCGAAAGTAAGTTATTGCAATCGATCAGGCAGAATTGTGCCGGAGGAATCATTATCAGTCATAAAATTGAGCCTATCAAACTTTGCGACGAAATCATCGTTTTCGAAGATGGTCGGATTATTCAACGGGGCAACCATGAACAACTGATCACGGAAGAAACCGGTTTGTACAGAAAGCTTTTCAATCTTGAGTCAAAGTGATGAACGAAGAGACTAGAGAGATGCTGCTCGAGAGCTTCAAGGCTCATCTTTCTCAAGCGGCGACCCAAAGTATCGATAATGAAAAAAAATACGTCGAGCTTTGCCCTGATGGTTCTGGAGCTTACGTATATTGGAGTTTACAGGGAGAATGGTTCATCGAAGGCGAATTATACGACAACAATAAGGTTTATGAGCAACGCAAAGTAATCCTGAGTCTGCTTCCGGGTGAATTTCTTCTCCTTCCTGCAGTGCTTCCTCCCTCTTTGCGCATCTACGCTCGTTCGGACCAGGAAGCTCAGTGCTTTCGGGCACCCCTTGAGTCCATGATTGAGAACATAGAGAGTCCAACCCTATTGAATTTGGTAAGCAACAAGGTTACCGGCTCTATTATTGCTCTGGCGGAGTTTGAAAAGGAATTACTGAAGACAACTTTAAAAAAGCCTCAAGCGGTCGAACCGGGCAAAGAATTCAAGCTCAATCCAGGCCGTATGGGCATAACCTCCGGCCCCCCTTT
>JAURNO010000037.1 GCA_030830145.1 Verrucomicrobiota bacterium | reverse complement strand
TGAACTTAGCCGGAGTACGTCTGTCGACCCCCGGTTTTACGGGACTTATGGACCACACCACGGTCTTCTCCATGCCCAACCCGGCAGGCGGAGTACCCACCCACATCGGGGCCAACCTATCCGGGTCCGATGCCAGCCTGGCCAACATTCCCATGGCGACCGTCGACTTCCGCGGAGTCAACCTCTCGGGTGTAAACTTGAGTAATTCTGATCTCGCAAACGCCCTTTTCGATGAGAACACTGTCTTCTCGACCGCGTCACCAGGCGGTGGTGGACCTCAGCAAGGAGCTAACCTTTCAGGCACCGGTGCCAACCTGTCCAACATTCCTTTCGTAAACATTGACTTTAGGGGCGTCAACTTGGCGGGAGTAAACTTGAGCAACGCAGACCTCAGCAACGCCCAATTCGACCACCAAACCGTATTTTCCACCCCGAATCTGGGAGGCGGACCGAACCTGGGAGCCAACCTGTCCAATACGAATAACACGGGAGCAATCCTCGCAGGCATTGCTCCCAATACAGACTTGCGTGGAGTCAACTTAGGCTCCCTAAACTTGGTCGGACTTGATCTGTCCGGGACCCAGATGGATGCAAACACAATTCTCACTTCCGCCACCTACAGTACAAGCACGCTATGGCCAGCAGGCATTGATCCGGTTGCCAAAGGAGCCATTCTAGTGAGTGGAAACCAAGCTCCTTCCATCACCTCCCCCGCAGTCGCAAACATTGCCGAAAACCAAATCTTTGTGATCGACGTCAACGCAACCGATCCAGACGGCGACTCGCTTACTTACTCCATCACTGGCGGAGCCGATCAGGCAATCTTCGAGATCAATGCGACGACCGGAGTCCTCCGCTTCAAGAATGCTCCAGATTTCGAGGCCAACGCATCCGCGTCAGGCAACAATGCGTACTTGCTGATCGTCCAAGCCTCCGACGGATCGGCGGATGCCAACCAGACGATTACTGTAAATGTTACGAATGTTGTGGAAGCAGGACCGAACACCCCACCCGTCTTCTCCTCCCCCGCAATCGCAAACGCTGCCGAAAATCAAATCTTTGTGATGGACGTCAACGCAACCGACCCCGACGGTGATCAGCTTGCTTACTCCATTACCGGCGGAGCCGATCAGGCGATTTTCGAGATCAATGCAACGACCGGAGTTCTGCTCTTCCAAAATGCTCCGGATTTCGAGGCCAACGCATCCGTGGCTGGCAACAATACATACCTGGTCATCGTCCAAGCCTCCGATGGATCTGCAGATGCCAACCAGACGATTACTGTAAACGTTACAAACGTTGTGGAATCAGGACCGAACAACCCACCCGTCTTCTCCTCACCCTCATCCACAAACGCACCGGAAAACCAAACTTTTGCAATCGACGTCAACGCAACCGACCCCGATCAGGATACTTTGGCCTATTCAATCATTGGCGGCTCGGATCAAGCTCTTTTCGAATTGAACTCAACTAGCGGGGTACTCACTTTCAAGAATGCTCCCGACTTCGAAGCCAGCACTTCCGCAGCCGGTAACAATGCATACGTGGTAATAGTCCAAGCCTTCGATGGAAGCGATGAGGCAAACCAAACGATTACCGTTAACGTCACGTACCAAAACGAAAGCCCAAGCAACGATTTCCGAGGTCAAGACATCTCTCTTCTCGACCTTTCTGGTCAGGACCTTACCCATGGCCTATTCGATCACACCACCATTTTTTCAAACGGGACTCAAGGGGCTAATCTTTCGAACTTCCAAGGGAACGGAGCCAACCTGGCAGGCATGAACCTCATGAACGTCGACTTTCGCGGCGTCAACCTGGCCGGAGTCAACCTATCCAATGCCGACTTAAGCGGAGCCCTTTTCGATCACACGACTATTTTCTCCATGCACGACCCTGCATCCGGACAGGCCATGCAAGTTGGGGCCAACCTCTCCAATGGTGATCCGCACCGCGCTGCCAACCTGGCGGGCATGAACCTCATGAACGTAGACTTTCGCGGCGTCAACCTGGCCGGCGTCAACCTATCCAATGCAGACTTAAGCGGAGCCCTTTTCGATCACACGACCATTTTCTCCATGCACGACCCTGCATCCGGGCAGGCCATGCCAGTCGGGGCCAACCTCTCCAATGGTGATCCGCACCGGGCAGCCAACCTGGCGGGCATGAACCTCATGAACGTAGACTTTCGCGGAGTCAACCTGGCGGGTGTCAACTTACAAGGCTCCGACCTTTCACAATCTTTGATCGTATCCAAGTTCGATCACGATATTTTATCACGCACTACTCTTACAAACTCCACTTTCGACTCCATGACCCAATGGCCTCTCCACCTTGATCCCTTGGCCGAAGGGGCTATTCTCGTCGGATCAGCCGGGGGAATTTCTCCGCAATCGATAACTTTTGATCCACCGATTGAACTTGGGTTGAGCATGGGCGTTTATCAATTGTCCGCTTACGCCACTTCGGGCCTTCCAGTCGTTTTTTCCGTCGACGATCCAACTGTCGGAACCGTGGCAGGAAACATTCTCAGTCTTCTCGAAAAGGGAACGATCACGATCACAGTATCACAAGCTGGCGATGGTCACTTTGCCGCCGCACCCTCAATCACCAAGACCATTGTCATTCTGGATGACTCCGGAACAACCAATTCACCACCGGTACTACCTGCTTTCGCTGCCCCTCTGGCAATTTCGGAGAATTCTGTAATCGGTACTGTGGCAGGCCATTTGCAAGCATCCGACCCCGATCCTGAGGACACCTTGACTTTTTCCCTGACACCGATCACGACTCACTCTCTTTTCAACATTGAAGCCAACGGTTCGGTTAGAACAATTTCCCCAATCGACTTCGAGAAGAATGCTTCCCATCTTTTGTTCTTCCGGGTGACCGACCGGCACGGAGCCTTCGTGGACGGAAATGTTACGGTTGAGGTAATCGATCTTTTCCGTCCTGTTGCCGAGACGGGAATGGCAGAATCAATTACCGAGACGTCTGCTATCCTGCAGGGCTATATCCTTGATGACGGCGGCATGCCTGTAACCGAGAGAGGCTTCCTTCTCTCACCCAGGCCTTCTCTCGAGGCTGGCACGGAGGGTGTTCTTCGATTGATCGTCGATCAGAATTCCACTGAGTTCTCATCCACTACAAGCGGGCTTCAACCAGGCACAAAATATTTTTACCGGGCCTATGCAAGCAATGAGGAGGGAATTTCCTTGGGTAGCAAAGAGACTTTCGTGACTCCTGATCAAGGATCCGAACCGACTTGGATAGATGCTCAACCGGGAGCCACCAAAGACTGGTGGATTACTTCCTGGTTCGGTTCTTTTTACCAAAATCCAAACGGTTGGGCGTTGCATGAACAACTTGGTTGGGTCTTCCCTGTCCAAAGCCCGACCGCCGGGCTATGGCTTTGGAAAGAAGAAATGGGTTGGCTTTGGACTGATGAAGGAATTTATCCCTTCCTTTATCACAATTCCAACGAGAGTTGGCTCTACTTCTACGGTCAGCTCGACGGGTCCAGGTTATTTTACGATTACGATCGTAAAGAATGGATCATTTTGAGGGACGATCGATAATTTGAACTCGCCCTGAGCCACTGG
>JAURNO010000036.1 GCA_030830145.1 Verrucomicrobiota bacterium | reverse complement strand
TGAACTTAGTATGTTTTGAATGACGCCTGTCACGAAGTTAATGTTGTCGGGAGTAATATTGTGGAAACTAGGTAGGTTCATACTTCTGGTTGGAAGTGACCACGAGTGGTGGTTTTCAGGTAGGGCAGAAAACATAGGCAAAGAAGAAAGTGGCCAAAAGAAGTTTCTGGCGTCTATCTTTTTCTCAGCAAAGGATTCCTTCATTTTTTCTACCGTAGAGTCGGGCCCAGGCTTAACAACAATCGTTGGCATCCAAAAGCCATTTACTGTTCCCTTCTTTTCGGGGTTCATGCTGACATCGGAAAGTTTTTTTAACTTTTGTTGGTAAGCATTAAAGATTGCCCTCTTTCGTGCAACTAACTCTTCGATTCGTTCCATTTGCGCGCAACCTATGGCAGCCTGAAGGTTGGACATTTTATACTTGTAGCCAACGATATCCGCCCAAAATTGCTTGGTTTGGTTCCTACTTCTTCCATGATTGCTCAAAGTTAAAACCTTCTCGTGAAGATTATGGTCATTCGTTACGAACATGCCCCCTTCTCCCGTTGTAATCGTCTTTGTTCCATGAAAGGAGAATGCTCCAAAAGTACCCATGGAACCGGCTCGTCGACCATGATAAATGGAACCAATTGCCTCAGCGGAATCTTCGATAATGGCAATATCATACTCTTTTCCTATTTTCAAAAGTTCATCCATTTCACAAAGATTCCCATATAAGTGGGTAGCTATGATTGCCTTGGTGCGAGGCGTGATTACTGCCTTGGCAAGGGCAGGGTCGATACACCAACTGTCTTCGAGTATATCAACGAATATTGGTTTCGCGCCTAGGTGAACAATGGGTGATGCTGTGGCAATCCAATTGGTGTCGGCAAGGATGACTTCATCACCGGGACCGATGCCCAGTGCCGACATGCCCATGTGCAGGGCACCCGTGCAACTAGAGGTGGCTATTGCTTTTTCGACGCCCAAGTGTTTTTTGAAAAGCTCTTCGAAGCGATCTATATAGGCATAGCATTCATCCCCCCAACCGTTGGCAGCAGCATCCGTAGCGTAGCGGACCTCAAGATCCGTTATGGAAGGCGATGCGTAAGGTATTTTGGGTTTCAACTTACTTTTACTTCAGGGTAATTGGTAATCGAAATCGATATTTCCATTGTAAAGGATTCCTGCCTTCTTGGACGCAATTGAACAAGTTCATATCACAAGCTTTCACATGAGTACTATTTTGGCTTTTCATGCGGGACAGGTAAATTCAATTGCTTTGGGAGAAGCCCGAGTCGAGTTCCTTGAGGCGTTTTTCGATTTTGTCCCAAGATCTGTCTTTTTCTGAAATAACGGTGGGTTGAATGGGCCACTTGATTTTCAAAAGGGGATCGTCATACATAATGCCTGATTCGTGATCTGGAGCATATACAGCGGAGACCACATACACGACGGTTGAGTTTGGTTCAAGCGTGATGAAAGCATGGCCAAAGCCTTCGGGGACAATCAAGCTGACCCCGTTCTCTGGAGTGAGCTTGGTTCCAAACCACTTGAACCGGGTAGGGGAATCCGGGCGAAGATCAATGCCCACGTCCCAAACCGCACCCGCTGCACAGGAAACGATCTTTCCTTCGGCGAAAGGAGGGTATTGAAAATGAATGCCTCGCAAGGTTCCCATTGAAGTGGAGGTAGAGGAATTGATGTGCACGGCTTCAGCGGGTATGCCCGCGGCGGCAAGTTCGTCGGCCGCGAAGAATCTATTGAAAATTCCTCGTTCATCTTGATGGACATGCCTGTGTAGTACATAAAGATCCTTTATGAAGGTCGGTTCGATTTTCAACATAACTTCGTTCCTTAGAGTTCTCGTAAACTGGGTTGAGCGACCCAAATGCGGGCCTTTGGCGCGAGCGATCTAATCCGATCTGCAAGCTCTTCGGCAATATTCCACGGCAGGATGAGGACATCCGTTGGATCTGCGGAAGATAGTTTTTCTGGCTCGAGAACCGGTATTTGTGAACCAGGCAAAAACTTTCCTTGTTTTTCGCCACTCGCATCCACTACGTACTTCAAGGTTTTGGATGACTCGCCGACTGCGTTCAGAAAGGTATTCCCCTTATGGGCTGCACCATAACCTACAACTATGCCTCCGGACTTTTTTCTTTCAATCAGCCATTTTTCGAGGCCGTCGATGGATGCCTTGGCCCGATTTGCAAAATCCATCCACTTCATTGGATCAAACAAGCCGGCGGAACGCTCCTCTTCAAGCGTTTGTTCAACTGTATCGGATTTGTCTTTGGATCGACCAAGCCAATACCTGTTCGAGCCTCCGTGGGTAACTAGTTTGTCAACCTGAAACAACTCCAAACCGTGCGCGTTGGCTACGGCCTGGACCGAATGAGCGGTCAAGTAGGAGTAGTGTTCATGATAAATTGTGTCAAAGAGAGTATTTTGCAATAGGATGGTAAAGGAAGGGTTTTCTATCGATATAACCGTATTTTCATCGCAGAGAATTGCCATGCCTTCGGTGAAGTCATGCATATCGGGGATGTGGGCAAAGACATTGTTGGCTACGATTAGTTTCGGATGTCCGTAACGAGATAACGTTTTTTCAGCAACTTCAGCTCCGAAGAATTCGGTCAAGGTAGGCACGCCCGCTTCTCGGGCAATGGACGCAACGTTGGAAGCGGGCTCAATCCCGAGTACGGAGGTACCAATCTTTTGAAACTCGGATAAAAGATATCCATCATTGCTTGCCAACTCCAGCACGAGGCTATCGGAGTTTAGGCTGAGCTTTTCCTTCATTAGGCTAGCGTATTTCCTTGCATGATCGACCCATGTGGAGCTGGCAGAGGAGAGGTACGGATAAGTGTCGTGAAAGATTCTTTCGGGCAGAACGTATTCACCGAGTTGACCCAAGCCGCAATTCGGGCAAATTCTCATATGCAATGGGAAAGTGTCCAAAGTCTCTTCGGCGGTAATCCCGTATTCAGAGGGGAGTGGTTGGGAGCCGAGATCCAAAACGCTTTTTAAATCCCGGGAACCGCAAGCTCGGCATATGCTATGACCGCGTTCTGAAATTAAATCACTCAAAAGCAGTTCCGTTGAATGTGGCATAGGTGAAATAAGGCAGATAAAAAAGATTCATGTACTTGAACAAAATTGAAAACGGAGCACCTAGGAATCATGGAAACTGTCGTGCAACTCGCGAACGGTTTGTTCGTAGGTCATCGATGGTTTGTAACCAGTATGGCGACAAAGCAACTCGGTGGAGAAGTCTTCAGGGTCCAGGGTAACGTCGTTGTAAGGAAGTTTGCCAAACTGCATTTCTTGGCCGGATGGGAACATCTTGTACATTCGCTCTATGTATTCTCTTAATCTACGAGGTTCACCTGAGCCAACCCAATACTCTTCCCCGGGAATCCCCTTCGTGCAGATCAAGAAATAACCGCGAGTGCAATCTTTGGTCGAAATAACGTCAAAATACTGCATTCCTGAGGAAAAGACCAATTCATCTCCATCGATCAATTTTCGAAGAGTAACTTGAAGAAAGGAGTCTTTGTCATCGTCTGGTCCCATAACATGGGAATGGAGAACATATATGAAATCCATTCCGATTTCAGAAGCTTTTACGGTAAGGGCATGTTTTGCAGATATTTTTGCAATTGAGTAAATGACATGCCTGTTGAATTCATCATTGTTGCGGTGATCAAGTTCTAGATATTTGTGGGTGAAAGCCTCTTCCATTGTGCCTACTTGAATGAAACGTCTGCAACCTATTGACTTGGAGATTTCAAGGGCGGATATCGACCAAGCAACGTTTTGCATTTGTGCTTCGATATCCATGTCCGATAGACGGTCGACCCCGCCCCAGGCTAGATTGAAAAAGATACAGTCCTCACCCACATCCCATTTGCTCTCCTGGATTTCCTGTTCCAAGGCTCCAATTCGGGACATATCCAGTTTCAAATAATTGGCTCCTTTGAGTTTTTGTTTTCTCAAGTCGGATACTTGTTCTTTTTCCTTCCTGCCCAAAGCCAATACCTCAACTCCGTTTTGGATCAAGTACTCAACAAAGGATGCGCCGATGAAACCCGTCGAACCCGATACGATTGCTTTCTTCATTTCTTTCGGATGCGCTTTATTACATCC
>JAURNO010000035.1 GCA_030830145.1 Verrucomicrobiota bacterium | reverse complement strand
GTGATGCGCGAAATGACAGTGGGCAATGACGCGGAATTCTCTGCCGAACGATTTGAAACAAGGTATCGGGCGGACTTGGGCAACGATCTCGGAAACCTAGTCAGCCGCCTTCTTCATATGACGGCAGCCTACGAGGAAGGAATTGTACCGACAGTCGATCTTGATGAAGAACCGGAAAAAAAGATAAAAGAACTGTGGAGTTCGACCAAAGACTCCGTTCTGGATTGTTTTTCCTCGTACCAATTCAGCCAAGGCTTGGACAAAGCGTTCGTTTTCATCCGTGGAATCAATAAGTATGCGGATGAAAGAACGCCTTGGAAGTTGGCTAAATCAGAAGAACTCGAAGACCGGGAGGCTCTGCGAACTTGCCTGGGAACAATGATCGAGTCTCTTCGTCTGGCGAATACCTTGCTCGCTCCGGTCATGCCTTCTGTGCATGAAAAAATCAATGATCGTTTGGGGTTGTCGCCTTCCGTTTCTTGGAATGACGATCTTTTTTGGGATCATCGATTGGCTGAAACAAAACTAGGGGACAAAATAATTTTGTTTCCCCGAGAAGTGTAGGCGATTTATTCCTCTTGAGCAGACGGAATTTCGTCCGCCAAGGTTGCTTCCGCACTGAGCACACGCGTGTCGTCTGCTTCAAGAATGGTGACTTTCAAATGTTGAAGTCCTACGGTTTCTCCCTTTTCGGGAATTCTGCCAAGTTCGCGCGTGACGAACCCACCGAAACTGGTCAACTCATCTTCGTTCCCGTTTTCATCCAACTTCAGTTCATCGGGTAATTCGTGAACTGGAGTAAGGCCCGCAACCCTCCATCTCCCGTCGCCGATTTTTTCGACGGAGTGTTCATCCGCGTCGAATTCATCCTGGATTTCTCCCACAACTTCTTCGAGCATGTCTTCCAGGGTGATAACCCCGTCTATGCCCCCGAATTCATCTCGAACCAAGGCCATATGAACCTTCCATTTCATCATCTTTCTCAAGGCTACTGGAAGGGTGTCGGACTTGGATAGCATGGCCGGAGCCTTGGCCAACGAGCGAAGATCAATGGGAGTGCCTTCGCTTAAAAGGCGAAAAGCATATTTGACGTGTATGATCCCAAGGCAATGGTCCAAATTTCCAATGCAAAGCGGAAGACGGGTGTGCCCGCAGGTTCGGGCGATCTCCATATTTTTCTCGAGGGTGTCCTGATCATCGAGAACCTGAACTTGGTTTCGTGGAACCATTGCGTCCTGAACGTTAAGCTGGCTCATTTCAAGTGTGTTTCCTACAATCTCAAAAACCTCGGGATCCATATTCGAGCTCTCCATCCCTAAAGTACGGATGTGTTCGGCCACTTCGTTGCCTTCGTTTTTATTCTCATCGGTCTGGGGTGCAATGGATAAAATTGATTGCTGGAGCAGGTTGACCACATAACTGACAGGCATGCAAAGAAAACGAACGAGCAACATAAGTGGAAAGCCAGCCTTGAGATGGAAGTCGAGGTGCTTCCCCGATGCTATTCTTCTTGGTATCAGGTTTGCCCAAAGTCTTTCCCAAAGGAAAGCCAAAGCGAAAGCGAAGATCGAAACGACATAACCCACTGTACCTTCTTCACCAAAAGAAGATGTTTTCTGGCCCATTTCCGATGCCCCTTTGATGAAAAGAAGGAAGCCGAGAATCACTTGCAAACAAGACAGCAGTGCTGCTTCAACATGGAAAGGCCTATCCTGATTTGGAGTCGTGAGCAGAGAGCCTATCAGCTTTGAAAACCTGTTTTCTTCATTTGGAGATGGAGACAGGCCCGCTCGGACCCGGTCGACGTGGGTGCGGTAAAGACCAACATACAAGTTCCATATGGTAAGAATGATCCAAGGAGCCAAGAGTTGTATATATTCGGTCACAATCCAGCAGTTCTTTCTTTCATAACAGAGGCGAGGACTTTCAAAACTTTCTCGTTTTGTTCTTCTGTTCCGATGGAAATACGCAGAAATTTATTCAGGGAGGGCGGCATTGGCCGAGTAATGATACCCCTGGCCTGCAACTCTTCAAAAACCCTCATTCCATCTCCAACCTCGACCAGGAGGAAGTTGGCTTCGCTGGGAACAACCTCCAGTCCGATTTTTGCGCACCCCGACTTTACTTGTTGAAGCCCGGAGCGATTTCTTCTCCTGCAAAGGTCGACCCAATCCTCATCCTCCAAAGCTCCAATAGCCGCCGCTTGAGCGATCGAGTTGGCATTGAATGGTTGGCGTGCCCGTTGCAACAAGCTGATCATTTCAGGAGATCCGTACCCATAGCCGATTCTCAACCCCGCCAACCCATGGATTTTTGAAAAGGTGCGCATTGCAATGACTTTGCGACCATGGCGGATAAACGGGACAAGGCTAAAGGGATCTTCCTGGTATTCTGCGTAAGCTTCGTCCAGGCAGAAAATGACGTGATCGGGCAGGGAAGTGACGAACTCATTGATTTCGGCAATGGTGTTGGCGGTGCCCGTCGGGTTGTTCGGACTGGGAAGAAAAATTAACTTGGTCCTTTCCGAGACCGCCTCTCTCATTGCTTTCAAGTCATGGGTCAGGTTGGGCATTTCAACTTCTATTGGTTTAGCGCCCATGAGCAAAGCGACGAGCTTGTAGACCACGAAGGCATGCGCCCCCACCAAAACCTCGTCATCGGGCTTAAGGAAAACATGACCAAGCAGTTCAATAATCTCGTTGGATCCATTCCCCAAAATGAACTGGTTGGAATCGAGTCCATGGTATTGGGAAAGTTTTTCTCTAAGATCCAAACCGCTTCCTTCTGGGTAAAGAAAAACGGATTCAAGCGCCACCTTGCCGGCTTTCAGTGCAGTGGGAGAGGC
>JAURNO010000002.1 GCA_030830145.1 Verrucomicrobiota bacterium | reverse complement strand
CGTCCATACCAGCCAACACTTCCAGGACGGTCTTAGTTCCATGTGCCTTGTCAGCAAGGTGAGGCGTATGTATAAGAACCAGCTGACCGTGTTTCATAGCCATATCGACATGAGCCTGCAAAGATTCGATTTCATTGGGAGTCGACTTGTGAAGACCTGTTTCTCCCACACCCAGGCAGTTGGGTTTGTTGAAAAATTCCGGCATGAGGCGAAGGACTTCCTGAGTCAACTCTGGATTCTCCGCCTCTTTGGGATTAACCGCCACCCAACAAAAGTGCCTGATTCCAAAAGAGGCTGCCCGGGTCGGCTCGAATTCGGAAATTTGAGCGAAGTAATCAACGAAGGTCTCGGGGTGCCTTCTGTCGTAACCCGCCCAAAATGCGGGTTCGCACACGGCAACGACTCCGGACATTGCCATTCTCTCGTAATCCTGCGCCGTACGCGCAATTCCGTGGTAGTGAGGTTGTATGATCTGCATGGGAAAAAAGGTTAGTTGATTTTGGCAAAGTGCTCGAGCAGTTGCTCGGCCCGGTTTGCCTTGGGATGCTCGGATTGAGCCAACAAAGAGAGAGCTTCCAAGAGGGAATCTCTTTTGGATTCGTCGTCCGCCTTGCCACCAACACGCTCGGCAGCTCGATCATAGCGATCTAAAAAAGCGGCTATTTCAAGCAAATCTCTGCGGGCTTCCAAGTAGTAAGTATCCAGGGTTTCTTGTGGGCTTAACATTGTCTTTGAACTAATTTGGGTGAGAGTAACATCATTATTCCGAAGTGGGATTCGGAACAAGAGATGAATGGTGATGCAGGATCAAGGAACTATCCTCGTCCGAAACGATAAAAGTAAAACGGGCGTTTTGTCGAACAAGGACGTCGGTCTCCTCATAAAAAAAAGTGTAGAGACCTGTCGATTGGTAGATGTTTGCCGAGAGCCTGATGCAATGTAACGAGCTTTCGTCAACCTCCACACCAGCACCCGGTCGCCCCATGAAATTCTCGAAGTATTTCCTGCGAAGGGAAGGCTGAACAAGCGGTTGGGCGTCGAAAGTTGCCATCAGGAGGGCATTTTCCTCGTACAAGGCAAGTACGCCCTCCAAGTCCCCCCCATTTAGAAGATCAGACCATTTCTTGGGTATTTCAAAATTCATTATTTTTAAAAAGACAGATACTAAAAAAATAGGTATTATAGGGTAAATTAAGCGGTCGCTCAACTTCAATGAGCACACGATGTAAGAAATTCAAAACAGCTTTAAAAAAGCTTTTTCCCAAGCCTCGGCTTTGAATCCCTGCAAGCATATTCCGTCGCCTACGAGGAAGGGTCTCTTGATTAGGTTCCCCCGTTCCCGAAGGAGATCAAGGAGTTGCTTCGCGGATAAAGTAGGGAGCAATGCTTTCAGCTCAGGGTCCCGATAATCCTTGCTCGAGGTGTTGAACAATTTTCGGATTTCTCCTCCATGGGCATCGACCATTGCTTTCAATTCTTTCATGGTCGGGGGCCGTTCCCGTATGGGTAGGGAGCTGAATTCAATTCCTTTTTCGAGCAACCATGCACTTGCTTTTCGACAAGTTGAACATTTTTCGTATTGATAAAACTTCATCTGCATTTGTTTGTCTTGTTTCAAAGTTTCCAATAAGACATTTTCTTTCCAGCTTTCAACCCTGAACAATCATGAAAACTCTACTTCGCAAAAGCTTATGTTCGCTCTCGCTCACCGGCGCCTCGCTGATCTTTTTTGCTTGTGGGGTGGAACATCGTGAACTTCCCCCTTTATCACTGAACGACGCTCATTCAAGCGACAACAATCATTCTTCCATGCAAGTCATCAAGCGTACCCTTGAAAACGGTCTCACCGTATATCTTAGTCCTAACCACGAAGAACCCAGGTTCTACGCCGAAATCATCACGCGTGCCGGAAGCAAGCACGATCCAGCCACCAACACTGGTCTTGCTCATTATCTCGAACATCTTTTGTTCAAAGGAACTTCTTCGTTCGGAACGGTTAACTTTGAAAAAGAAAAACCTTTGCTCGACGAAATTACGGATCTCTACGAAAAACGATCCGGAGAAAACAACGCTACCAAAAGAAAAGAAATTTACGACCGAATCAACGAGGTTTCCACGGAAGCGGCGGCTTTCGCAATCCCCAACGAGATGGATCGCGTCTACAGCGATATGGGGGGAAAAGGCATCAACGCCCACACCTGGCATGAAGAAACGGTCTACAAGGTCGACTTGCCTAGCAACCGGTTGTCGCATTGGGCTCAAATTGAAAGCGAACGCTTTGCCAACCCGGTCTTCCGGCTCTTTCACACCGAACTCGAAACGGTGTACGAGGAAAAGAACCGTTCGATCGACAACAAAGACAGATTGCTCCAACGGGAGGTCAACAACTTGCTTTTCAAGGTACATCCCTATGGCCAGCAGCCCACGCTGGGCTCGATCGAACATTTAAAGAACCCATCGATCAAGGCGATTGAGGAGTTCTATTCAAAGCACTATGTGCCTCAAAACATGGCAATTTGCATCTCCGGAGACATTGATCCGGACGAAGCATTTGCCGTGATCGAAAAGCATTTCTCTTCCTGGAACAACCCGCAACCCCTTCGCCCGGAGCCGAAATGGCAAGAACAGCCGATCGAAGGTCGTGAATTCGTTCAAGTTCAATACTTGGGTGAGGTACAACTTTTGCTTGCTTTCCGCACCGCCCCACGTAACCACCCGGATTACCATGCCCTCCGTTTAATGGACATGATCCTCGATAATTCGGTGGCAGGGCTCATCAACCTTAATTTGGTGGAAAAACAACAAGTCCGAGCAGCAGGCTGCTTTCCACAAAATTACAACGATCATGGCGTGCAATTTTTTTACGGAATACCCAAGGACGGACAAACACCGGAAGAGACCGAAAAGCTCATCCTTGCCGAAATCGAAAAGCTCAAACAGGGGCAATTCGAAGATTGGATCCTCCCCGCCGTGATCAACGATTTTAAGAAAAAGGAGAAGGAAGACCGTGAAAGCAACGCCAAGCGGGTTGAAATGATGAGGGACACTTTTCTATCCTTCGTCGAATGGGAAGTAACCGAGCAATCCATTGAGGAACTTGAAAAGCTTTCCAAAGAAGACGTGGTTCGAGTTGCACAAAAATACTTGGGCGAAAATTACGTTGCCGGCTTCCGTATCGATGCTCAACACGAGCTTCCGAGCATTGAAAAGCCCGATATCGACGCCTTGAAAATCGATCCGGACAAAGAATCGGAATTCATGCGCCAAGTGGACGCTCTCCCTTACAAGCAATTCGAGCCAAAATTCGTGGAAGATGGAAGGGATTATTCCATCATGGAAGTTTCCCCTGGAATCAGACTGATTCATGCCGGCAACCCACTCAACGACCTGTTTACCCTTGAAGTCCGTATGGAAGAAGGCTACCGCCACCAACCACTCCTCCCATATGTCAAAAGGATGCTTGATCGCTCCGGAGCAGGCGATTCGACTGCGGAGAGCCTAAAAATCGAATGGTACAAGTTGGGAACCGACTTCAGTTTCGCAACCCGGGATTTACTCTCTTCCTTTGGCTTGAGCGGATTGGACGAGAACATGGAATCATCCCTCGAACTTGCACGAAAACTTTTACAATCGCCCAAGATCTCGTCCGACAAATGGGAAGAATCCAAGAAGATCATTCTTTCCGAAAGAGACGACGAGGCAAAAGACCCCCGTGCCCTCAGCAACGCATTGGCTCACTTTCACAGATACGGTGAGAAATCCCGTTACCTCCAAAGGCCTTCCGATTCAGAGGTGAACGCGACAACAGTCGAAGGCTTAACCGCAATCCTCGCCGATTTGCTCCAAACCGAAAGGACTGTTCTTTATTATGGACCTAGGTCTGCAGAGGAGGTCGTTTCAGCCCTCAAGGGTAGCTTTCTCGCTGGTGCGCCAAGCCGTAAAGTTTCATCAATCGAACCCAACCGTTCCCTGGCTCCAGACGAGTCTCAGGTTTTCTTCCTTCAGAAGGAAATGGCTCAAGCACAAGTCAGAATCGAATTCGCCACAGGCGTCTATGACGAGAAAAAAGCCCCTGCCGGACAACTTTTCAACGAATACTTCGGTGGAGGGATGGCTGGTCTTGTCTTTCAGGAACTACGTGAGGCCCGTGCCCTCGCCTACTCTGCTTGGGCCCACTATTTCAACCCAGCGCGCCCAAACGAGGAAAACATACTGGTCGGAGCCATCGGATGCCAAGCAGACAAGACGCTAGATGCCGTGGAGGCATTCATGGATCTTCTTGAAAAGATGCCCATCAACGAAACCCGTTGGCAATCGGCCCATTCATCTATCCTAAGTACTTACCGCACAAATCCAATCGGCTACCGGTCCACACCTTCCTTTGTTTACGACGTAAACACCTTGGGCCTGAGCGGAGACCCTCGAAAAAATCGATATGAGATTCTTCGGAAAGCGGAAATCAACTTGCTCGAGGAATTTTACGAAAGAGAAATCCAGACGAGGGCGAAACTCCTGTCCATTGTGGGCGACTCCGCCAAGATCGACTTGAATAAACTTTCCGAGTTTGGTCCTGTTAAAAAAGTGAGCGCCGAGAAACTCTTCACCCGCTAGGGTCGTCTTGTTGATGAGCTCCTCTTGAGGAAGAGGAAAATCCACCGTCCAAAGGTTTGACCTCGGGAATCGCAAGGATTTTGCGGAAAAAACCGAATACTTTCTCACACTCTTTTTCCCGTTCTTGAGAGTTTTTCAGTCGTAAAATGACGCGTTCGCTTCGCCCAGTCTCCATTTCAGTCAACAGACAACTACAGGTAACTCTTCCATTGTTGGTGGGTATCTCAAAAACATCGACCCGACCCATCGGAACAAACACTCCGTTCCCTTCCGAAGTTTCCATCCGAAGGGACACTCTTTTTTCATTAAAATTGAATATCCTCGTGTAATTGACTCGCACGGATTCGCCGTCGCCGAGCATCGTTTCCATGCCCTTGCGCAAGATCTTTATGATTTCTACCGAACGATTCATTTGAGCCGTGCAATTACGACTCAATACCGATAAGGAAGCAACAGAAAACAACTTCCAAAAATGAACGAAGCCGGACATCAACGAGAAGATCAGAAACTATATGACGAATGCCTGAAAAAAGCCGAAGGCAATGAATCCCGTGCGTTGGTCTACTACAATCATCGCAAAGGAAAGGAAATCGATTCTAGCCGTGAAGATTTGGACCAACGTGAAAAATGGCCCATGCTCACCCCTCTTCTCGTCCTCTACACTTTAGGCACCATGGGCGTGATCGTTCTTGTTTATTGGTACCTCGCAAACCGTCTCGGGTGGTAAAATGCATAAACTGACCATTCTTTCCGGAGGGCAGACCCGTGTTGACGGATGTGCCTTCCGCCTTTGCACTTCTAACTTCTGTGAGTCTTGAGTTTTGTACGAACTTTTCAAAGTCAAAAGAGATTCATCCATTCATTTTTATAAAACTTCATAGATTCGTTGATCGTTGACGAATCAGGCTCTCTCCTATATGGATGGACGATTGTGTTTCGGGTCGGTAGCTCAATCGGTAGAGCAGTGGCCTTTTAAGCCATTGGTTCCGGGTTCGAGTCCCGGCCGGCCTACCATCTTGAAACCAAGTCAGGCAGAACAAAAGACTTTTTGCTAAAATACGCACTTACTTTGCCGATTATTTAGTAGTAACAACAACTAACTAATCCGCTTGTCCCGAGTTCCGAGACAGTGCCCGCTCTCTAATCATGTCTTGCTTTGCCCCCCATTTCATTGGGTATTCCAAACTTTCCTCAAGGGAATATTTCTACTCGTTGTCTTTATTGAACAGGCTATCTCCCAAAGTCGAATCAATGATTTTGCCATGACCGTTCAATTGCATAACGCCTCCCTCTCCCTCGCTTTCAATGGCATCAAATCCGCGGGTGCAGTTGAAAAATCGGTCGCCAAACTTTCAACCGGCAAAAAGCACCTCAACGCCAGCGAAGATGCTGGCGGCTTTGAGCAAGCCATTCGTATCGAAAACGAACAAAAGCTGGCTTCAATCGCTGCTCGCAACCTGCAGAACCTGATTTCCTACACCCAAATGCAAGAAGGCGCATTGGGACAAGCCGCTGATATTCTGCAACGGATGAACGTTCTTTCCCAACTTGCATTGGACGTTACCAAAACAGATACCGACCGTATCGCATACAACCATGAATTCTTCGAACTCACCAATGAGCTCAATTCCATCAAGGGATTAAAATTGAACGATGTGAATCTTTTTCAAGGCGACCCTGTTTACCTAACCATAAACGACCCGCAATATAGCGAAGATAAAGCAAATTTCATTAATATACTTCGATCACAATGGCTCAAAGGCGCTGAACAAACTGTCAACGATCGACTCGGATTACAGGGTACCGGACAAATCAATCTAATCATCGAGGTCTCGGAAGAAGAAGCCTACCCGGTACTCATTTCCGAATCCTATGAGGGCGACAATGCGAAGCTTAAATTCTTCCTCGATACCTATCAACAAGCAGGTTTCCCTGTTACCTCTCCCTCCGATTGGGCTGAACGTTACAACGTGCAGGCCATGACCCGATTGATTCTTCGTGACAATCTTTACTACGAGG
>JAURNO010000034.1 GCA_030830145.1 Verrucomicrobiota bacterium | reverse complement strand
TGACGTCGAAGTAATCAAACCCCGTTGGAACCGATGCCAGATGCCACTTCCCGATGATTGCGGTTTGGTACCCGTTTTTGTGCAACATCTTTGGAAAAGTCTGCTGGGATCCATCGAAGTTGGTATTTTTATTCCAAGTGACCCCGTTTCTGTGCCCGTATTTACCGGTAAGAACGGCAGCCCGGCTAGGACCACAAAGCGCATTGGCTACGAAACATTTCCTGAAGAGCATTCCTTCACTCGCCAGCTTGTCGATATGCGGAGTATGGGCCACTTCTTTAAGTCTTCCACCGTAAGCTCCAATTGACTGCCAAGCATGATCATCGCTAAAAACAAAAAGGATATTGGGTGAATCCGATGGCTTCTTCGCCAGCGAAGCAACTCCTTGCGTCAAAAGGACAAAGAGAAGGATGAAGTACTTGTATTTCTTATTCATGTTTGATTTTCTCTCTCGAACTCATGAGGGAGGGCGATGCCATGAAAGCACTGTCCTCGGCCTCTGCACTCAGGAACGTTTTACCTCAATTAAATCCACTTCAAGGCTGGTTCCTTCCGAGCCCTTGAGCTTGATCTCGACGGATTTGACGACGCCTTTCCAATTCGCATTGCCGGCCAGCGGAACCCGAACCTCCTTGAATTGTTTGGATGAGGAAACTTTAATGGCAGATCCAAGTGATTTGCCATTGGCGAGAGCCTCGATCACGACCGGTGCATCTGCCCGCAGCTTAATGAGCAGTGCCTGGTCGGACCCATTGGGTTTGATCTTGAGTCCCTTGCGGACCAAAGAACCGGGTTTGCCGGGAAGACGGAATTGCAGAAAACCCTGAAAGCCCGCAATATTGTCGCGTACTCCCTTTGCCTGCCAGCCTTCGGTCTGCCAACCACCGCAATCGAATTCATAGGCGAGGCGTCCGTCCTGCGGGTCCCGGCCGTTGAGCTTCTCCCACTTGTCGGACAATCCGTCGCCATCGTTGTCTTGGCGGTTGATTTCGTATTCCGGGTTCACCCCGCGCCCACCTTGCCAATCGTCCCCGTTATGACGGAGTGCATTGGGGGATTCCTCTCCTTCTCCCCGGTCCCCTTTGGCCAGCCAGGCGTCAAGCAACTTGCGATGACGGTTGAGTTCCTTGGCAAACTTGGGATCGCCGACCAAGTTGCGTACCTGAGCTGGATCCTTCGATACATCGTAGAATTCCTCCTTGGGCCGTTCTCCGAAGTAAATCCCTTTGAGGTCAGCGGAAAGTTTGCCGGTGGAGTAGAGTTCTTTAAGGTTCTTGAGGTAGTCCTTGCTATCCCTGTACTGCGGTTGGAGCAGGATACGGTCGAGCTTGTAATTCCGGGTGTAGCGGAACTTGTCGGTCCGGATGGTACGAACCCGGTCAATGGTATGATCCAGCCGGTCCTTGGCTGAGGCCACCCACTGACGGGGCTTGAAGTCCTTGGCGAAAAGATTGCGGCCTTCGTACCAATCGGGCAGCTTGATTCCCGCCCAACTTAAGGTGGTCGCAGTCAGGTCCAAGGTGCTGACCAAGTCCTTGCGGGCACCTTGCTTGGGCACCCATTTCTCGGGTCCCATGAGCATAAAGGGAACATGTAATCCGCCCTCCGTCGGCATCTGTTTATGCCGGACCAAGTGATTGGCTCCGTGATCAGATAAATAAACCACAATTGTGTTCTCTTCGAGTCCCGACCCCTTGAGACCAGCTAGGATTTTCCCGATGTGATCGTCATCGACTCGAATCGCATCGCAATGCTGAGCCACGACTTTGCGGTATAGGTCATTCTGAGGGTAATCGGCGGGTACAGTAACCTTGGAAGGGTCGGTACGCCTGTCCGCAGCGAGTTTCCCGGTATTGATTTTTCCACCCTTGGTTTGGAATTGAATGAAGAAGGGCTGGTTCTTCTTGAGGATTTCCCAACTGTCGGCCTGTCCCTTGAGTTTGATCTTCGAGTAGACCTTCTCGTTTTCCCATACGAAGTTGTAATCGGTCTTCCCATGGTTGAAGGTCGAGTAACCGGCTTCCTTGAGGATTTGAGGCAGAAGCTTCACACCTTTGGGCAAATAAAGCTGAGCGTCCTTGGCCCGGGACGAGCGGTGCTCATGAGAGCCGAACCGAATCTGGTTCGCGCCGACCATCATGGAAGACCGGCAGGCCGAGCAGACAGGAGCCGGCACGTAAGCCCGGTCGAAGCGCACGCCGGACTTGGCAATCGAATCGATGTGGGGGGAACCCAACCTGTTGGCCTCATGCCCATAGGTTCCCATCCAAGGGGAGGTGTCTTCGGCAAAGATCCAGACGACGTTTGGGCGTTGCTCGGCGCCCCATAGGCCACTTGCGAAAACAAGAAAGGGAAGAACGGCTAGTTTTGTAAAAGAATTCATTTTAAGGTTTTTGAAAAGTTCTTACTTTTTCTTCATGGGAATCGGATCACGATAGGGTCTGTACCAGATATTACGGTAACGAACCGGGTTGCCATGATCCTGCAGGCGGAGGTTACCCGTCTTTCCCTTGCTTCCTCCCACTTCCATATTGTCTTGGATCAAAACGCCATTATGCAAAACCGTGTAAGCGCTTTTACGAACATATTTTCCATTGTTGTCCAGAATCGGAGCATGGACGATAACGTCGTAGGTCTGCCACACCCCGGGTGCCCGACAGGCGTTCACCAAAGGTGGATAGCGGTTGTAAATCGACCCCGCCTGACCATGGGAATAGGTCGAGTTTTGGTAAGAATCCAGAACCTGAACCTCTGGCCCGCTTAAGGGAAAAAACCCGGAATTTCCCCGACCCTGCCCATTTCCCTTCACTTCCTTGGGAGTTCGCCATTCGACGTGATATTGGCCATAGCCCAACTTCTTTTTCGTCTGTATGGTTCCGGTTCCGCGAACCACTTCCATGGCTCCGTCCACCAGTTTCCATTTTACCTCTTCGCCCTTGGTGGTTTCCCACTCCTTGAAATTCTTTCCGTCGAACAATACGATCGCATCGGAGGGTGGCATACCGGCTTTATCAGGGTTGCCATGAATACCTGGGGTGACCACGGGAGGAATCGACGGATCGGATTTGTCCTTCTTTTCATGATGCTGCGCATAAGCGCCCAAGGCAGGAATAAGCAATGCGGATAGAAACAGGGCGGATGATTTTTTCATTCCCTTATCGTATGATCAGGAGACCAAGTTCAACGAGCCTAAAAGAGACCCGGAGCGCAAAAAGAACGGACGAAGACTTCCGGAAGTTTACGACTGATTCATAGCCAATACGGGCATATGCTCGTAATCCTCGGCCTTCATCTGGTATTCGATGTCTTCCTTGTCTTGAGCCGAACCCTCGGCTTGGGCCAATACATACTTGGCAAAATCCTTGCACCACTGCTCGTTGGTATTGAGACACTCGACTGGGTGAACGTTCCCACCCCACTCCTTGGCGTCTTCGGCCAACTCGTGACCCAATTCGTCGGTCGTCTCCAGGCAGTCGGCAACGAAACTGGGAGAGTACACCATCAACTCCTTGTTTCCATCCTCGATCAATTTTTCCACAGTATCCTCGGTATAAGGAGTGATCCATTCTTCCGATCCGAAACGGCTTTGGAAAGTCATGATCGTTTGTTCGGCCTTCAAATGCTTGAGGCGGTCAACGATCAGACGGTAAGTTTCATAGCAGTGCCGGTAATAGTCGTCACCCTTGAATACGACCCGTCTTTTCTGCATTCCATGGAAGGAAATGACCAATTTGTCGATCTCGATACCCTCCTTCTTCAGCTCTTCGACCTTGGAATCCAATTGAGTGACCGAATTATCTATAAAGGCATGGGTGCGGTGAAAGTTCGTAATAACATC
>JAURNO010000033.1 GCA_030830145.1 Verrucomicrobiota bacterium | reverse complement strand
TTGAATCGATCTTTCCATTCTGGTTCGAATCAAACAAGGCAAGCTCGGGGGTTGTCAGGGACAAGACGAATTGCCCCGATCCGTCTGTCGTTACGGGGCTTGCAAGATCATGCACGCCGTCAAGAACGCCGTTTACGTATGCGTCGAAGATGACGGACGAACCAACCAAATAGCCATCGATGGCCTTGCCCTCGATGACATAGGCATAATCTTCCACTATAACTTGAAGAATTTTCGAGGCTGGATTACCGGCTTGGTCGTTTACCGAAAAAATCACTTCGTAAACCCCCGTTTTGTTGACGTCTATGGAAGGCTCTCCGGTAACCGTTACGAATGCAGTAAGTGGGCCGTCGGTTTCATCGTAGGAAGTAAAAGATGGCCGATTGTAAAGTCCGCCTTTAAGAATGTACATTGGACTGGGAACGGAAAGCGTTATGGATGGCGGAACGAGATCCAGTGCGGTAACGTTAATATACTGAGACTTGGTGAATTCACGATTGAGAGAATCATTGACCTTGTAATTCACATGGTAAATTCCGGATGGCGCCGTCTGGGAAACGAGCCATTCCCCGTTCGTAAAGCTGACGACTTCCGAGAAATTGCCTTCCATGGAAACGACGAGTTCCGTGAAGGTGCCGCTGCCGTCCATCGATGATTCCTTGACGATCGCACCAAGAAGGTCTTTGAGTGTTCCACCGGCTTTAACGCTTATAGTTTCCTGGTTTGATTTAAAAGTGAATTGGGGAGCTGGTGGGGACTGATTAAAAGCAAGCGGATCAAGTCCTGCTAAATCCACCTCTAGGCTATCGATAAAGCCATCTCCGTCGCTGTCTTTTTGATTCGGGTTGGTTTGTGTTTGATTAATTTCTACCTTGTCGGGAAGACCGTCATTATCGGAATCCGAAAGGAACGGATCGGTGCGGTATCTCCATTCGTCCTCGTTAGTCAAACCATCACCATCGAAACCATTGGCAATATCATCGTTAGTCCAATCCCATACATCTTGCCAAACGGAGTAAAAATGTTTGTCAGTCCAAATTTCCCTCTCCGTTAGAGGAGTCCTCGCAAAGGGAGTAATTTTAACGGTGGCATTGGTTTCCTGCCCGCTTATCGTAGCGGATGCGTTAAGTCTCAAGAATCCCCCTCGAAGAGTTGAGCGAAGCGTAAGTCGGGTCGACGAACTTAGGTTGGAATCAAGGTTTGCAATCTTGGAAAAATTGCCGTCCGTTGCATTAAATCAAAGGATAAACTCCAGTTGGCGACGATTGGACTGACGGCAGATCCATTTTCATCAAAAGCCTTGACGCTGAAAGCGACACTGGCGCTAGAATCATTCAATGAGGTAATGGGAACCGCGAAACCGTTGTAGTCTCCTCCTGCGTTAGGAGTAATGATGAGTTGGCTAACTCCACCCAAGGATTTGCCTCCTCCCCAGAAAGACTGGTTGAGATCTTCAAATTGAAAATCGTCCGAAAAGTCAATTCCAGTCAAACCCATATTCGCAGCAAAATTGACGGTAAACCGATCGTCAGGATCAAAATTCGATGAATTTTCATCTTCGAGAATGGTTAGCTTCAAGCTGCCGTCCGAAAGAATCTCCGTGGAAACTTTTGGGATGGCGTTGCTCGAGTTCGAGGAATCGGCTTCGTAAGTCAAGTGAATCGTTTGTCCGGGTACGAAGCCCGAACCAATGCCATCGAGAATCTTGTGCGAATCCGAAGGATTCCAGGGAGAGGTCGATTTGTTCATTTGCTGACTGGCTTCAGACCAGACCAAGCTGCTTTTACCGAAGCCACGACGATTGGTTTCCAGAACCAAGGAGGGAAAACCCGGGACGTAAATAGTTCGCGAAATTAGGGTTTTGTTGGAGTCGGGCCGGAAGGTCATATCTTGGTACTTCTCGTCTTCCATAAGGACCGCTATGTTGTACAAGCCAGGCTCCAAGTTCGAAACGGCATAAAATCCGTTTGCATCCGTAAAGGCGGTTCTGTCGAATTTCTCGTCGGTACCCCAATTGGCATATGGCATCCCATCGAAAACGAGTATTTCACCGCCCATCGAAAGGCCGTCTTGCCCATGATGACCATAGTAAAATTTTCCGGGTAAACGATCATCAACGACCAAATCTACATAGGGTCTTCCCGTGGATGCGTCATAATCCACCAAACCATTCTGCAAAATCTGAGGCATGCCGAGTTCTTCCATGAAAAAAGAATGTTTGGTAGGCAAACCAGTTGCATCATATGTTCTATCGAAAATCGTTACCTTTGGCTGCGATAAAAAGGTGCTACGGGTAACAGTTGGCTCGCTCCCGTCTTCCATTTTAAAAAGGTTGAACTGGTGGGTTCCGTTCCTATCGAGCTCCATCCTCGTGAGCCGGTTCGTCATGCGCGCCAGGGCCGTTGCCGGGATAAAGTCGGAATGCTTCGAACCGTTGAAGTCTATGGATACGCTAACCTCGGTTGTTTGGGCGAATATACCGGATTCAATAACTTCAATGTCGACAACCCGATCACCCCATGAATTATTAGTCGATACACTCGTATAGGGAGTAGACAGTTGCATGAAGCCTGTATCAGAATGAACGATTAACTGAATGGTTTCTCTTGGTCCAAAGGCCGTATCGTAAGTTCCGTCCTTTGTCCAAGGGCGCTCGGTAAAGCCCTGCCCGGCTCCGGAAGGA
>JAURNO010000540.1 GCA_030830145.1 Verrucomicrobiota bacterium | reverse complement strand
CCTACGCTGCAGACGATGAAACCTGCGCAATTATGATCGGTGATGAGATCGATCCCGAAGAATTCTCCGAGGTTGCCGGCAAAAAAGTTTATTTTTGCTGCGGTTCCTGCGTGAAAGCCTTTGATGCCAATACCGCCTACTACATCAAAGCCTTACCGTCTCTTGCAAAGAAATTTTCCGACGCCGAAAAGAAGAAGCTTGGTGTCGACAAGGTCAAGTTGATGGAACAACGCTATTGCCCAATTTACCCGGAACGCGTGGTCAACCCGAACTCCAAGTTCGAAGTATACAAGGGCAAGAAAGTTTACTTTTGGTCCTCCAGTGCAATTCGTCGATGGAAACGTGATCCGGGCAAATACTACGCCGAGGCTCTAAAGCGCGGACATTTGAAGGGTTAGGTCACAACAACACTTTAGAATTCATTTAAAAGGCTCCGTGAAAACGGAGCCTTTTTTTTGGGCTTCTGAAAAAGGATTACTTTTGCAGGATAACGAAGAGATTACCCGAGGCACAAGAAACCGTCACCGAATCGGAAACGGCTTCGTTACTTTGGCTTATTTTTTGTCCAATACTCAAATCATCCCCCTGCAAGTTCCATCTCAAACCACTTGTTTCGACGCCCGCACACGGAGTCATAGGCAAGAGACTCAAGGCAACGCCTTTTCGTCCCGCGAGGTCAAGCGGGGTTTCCCGGGTTACTCGTCTAATCCATTCTTGGTTTCCATCAAAAATGACTTCCACCGATTGATCGATGCCAGACGATATCATGATGTTGGAGATAAAATGATCCGACCTTTTTCCAAGACCACCGAGGATCACGAGTTCGGATGTCTCGGTCTCCGAAAAAACCCAATTCAAAGCTTTTTGAAAATCAGTGGTATCTTGCTCCGATGAATTTACAACTCGGTATGCACTCTCCTGCTGTAGAGTTTCGTCCAGTCCACACGAATCCATATCTCCAATCAAAAGTTCGGGCTCAAACCCGGCTTCACGAAAAGCCAAAATTCCCGAATCAACGGCAACCGCATGATCGGCATCTTCGAATCTCCAGGCCAGCATCTCTTCGGAAGGAGGGGAACCTCCCAAAACCAACAAGGTTTTCTCTCCGTTCATTCTTGTTGTATAGAAAGAAAACTAGCCGAAGAAACCACGCTGTTTCTCACTTATACTCATGTCCATTTTCTCCATGACTAACAGCATATCCTCCCACACCTTTCGCTTGCTTGCCTTGCTTGGGTTATGCAGCAGGTACGAGGGATGGTAGGTCACCATGAGTGGAATTCCATCGAGTTCACTCCATTTGCCACGACAGTCACCCAGCCTTCTATTCGGATCATGTCCAAGAAGTCCGTCGGTCGCCGTCTTACCCAACGCAACCACCACCTTGGGAGAAACGATCTCAATTTGGGCTCTGAGGTAAGGAAGGCAAAAATTCATTTCCTGTTCCGTGGGAGGCCGGTTTCCGTAGGCTTGACCGTGCCTCGGTCTCCAATTGAGTATATTTCCAATGTAAACGGAATCCCTGGACAGCCCCATCGCTTCAAGAATCTTCGTCAACAAGTCACCGGCCGGGCCGACGAATGGCAACCCTTGCTGTTCTTCCTCCGCCCCGGGAGCTTCACCACAAAGAAAAAGATCGGAATCCAAGCTACCGTTGCCAAAGACAACTTTTCCATTGGGGTTGAGCTCGGACAAGCAGGTGGGGCATGCCTCCACTTTCTCGCGGAGCCAATTCCACCGTTCCTCTTTCGATCCATCGGGTAATACGAATTCCGGGGGAGAAGCAATCTCGGAAAGATCATTTTCGGCGAAAGCTCGAATAACGCCTCCAGGCGGTTCGCCTGACTTCACTTTTTCGATTTCCGGGGATTCGACAAGAGAAGAAGAAGTGGATGCGGAGGGAGAAGGAGAAGGAGAAGGAGAAGGAGAAGGAGAATTCGCCCCGATCGCTGCCGCGGCCTTTGAAGAGGGTACGGGGAAATTTTCCTGCAATGTCTTTTCCAAAGACAGCAAGGACTCCTCTTCGACGTAGACATCGCGGATGCCTTCGCTCCGTAATCGACGAAGTTCCAGGAGCAAGGAGTGTGCCGCCTCAGCCTGGTTCACAAGCCTCTCTTCTCCAGGGACGACAGGGCTAATTTCTCCACGTATTTCGCAAGTAAATCAAACTCGATGTTCAAAAAGTCCCCTGGCTTTCGTCCCGGTAGATTGGTTTTGGCCAAAGTGTGAGGGATCAGCCAAATAGCAAAGGAATCCGACTGCACGTCGCAAACGGTGAGGGAGCAACCATCCACTGCGATACATCCCTTGTCCACAAGGTACTGAACGCAATCAGTAGGGACTTTAACCTGAAGATAGAGATTCTTGCCCCGTTCCTCGAATATTTCGATTTCCCCCAAGGTATCGACATGTCCAGTCACGAAATGTCCTCCCACACGACCGTTGGCCGGCAAAGATCTTTCCAGGTTGACCAAACTTCCTTCGGTTAAAACACTTAGGTTGGTGCGGTCCATAGTCTCCTCGAGCAGATCGAAGGACGCCTCCTTCCCTTCGCTGTTTTCCTTTAGAGTTAGGCAACAACCGTTCACCGACAAACTGGCCCCCGCTTCAAGGCCGTCACCATCGGCAAAAGGCAGGGCAAGCTTCAGCAACCAAGCTTCGGACCGTTCCTCCAAAGAAAGCACTTTCCCCGTGTCTTCTACAATACCGGCAAACATAAGAAAGAGTAAACAGTTACAACCAAGTGGTTTGATTCAAAGATAATTTGACCCATTGCAAACGAAATGTAGGTTGGTTTTATGCCGATGACAATTTCGATTTACCTAAGATGCCTTAATTTTTGCCTT
>JAURNO010000539.1 GCA_030830145.1 Verrucomicrobiota bacterium | reverse complement strand
GGTGTGCCGACCTACCCAGTCACGGAGGAAGAATTGAACGAGATGTTGGACGACTATGGAGACAGGACGAACCGCATCAAACTACCTACCCTTGCCGACGTCACCTTCTCTCCCGGTCCCTGGATGACGCCCGAAGAGCATGCCGAATCTCGTCGTAAGCCCAAAAAGAAAAAAAAGTAACCCCCGAGAAGCTTCATCTCCGCTAGCCTAATTTGAAAAGCCCATCCCTTGCCTCTTGCCAAAAACTTCTTTCTTTTCTCTACTTAGAGTTTTCCAGAAAAAACCTCGAACCCATATTGCAATGAACCGTCTATTCGTCCTTTCGCTTTCCGTGTTAATCTGCTCATCCCTTGACGCCAAGCATCATAAAACCGGTGGTCTCAAGTCCATCTTTGATGGTAAGACCCTCGAGGGATGGAGCCAAAAAAACGGTACTGCCACTTATGTCGTGAAAGACGGCACCATCCTCGGCACGACCAAGGAAGGCAGCCCCAACTCCTTCCTTTGCTCCAACAAGCTGTACGGTAATTTCGAACTTCACTTCGAAGTCAAACTGATCAACGACGAACTCAATTCGGGCGTGCAAATTCGTTCTCAGACCAAGGAGTTGAATGATAAGGAAAAGAAAAGAGGCGACAAGTTCGGTCGGGTCAACGGACCCCAAGTTGAGATCGAAGCGACCAAAGGAAACGGAGCCGAATCCGGATATATCTACGGTGAAGCCTGTGGTGGTTGGATGACCCCCAAAGACCTGCTCAAACCTCACAAGCATTTCAAGAACGGCGAATGGAACAAATACCGCATTCTTGCCGAAGGAGCCCGTATCCAGACCTGGGTCAATGGTAAGCAGGTGTCCAATCTCGTCGACGAGGAAAAACACAAGTCTCACCCGAAGGGATTCATCGGCTTGCAAGTGCACGGAATCAGGAAAGGGAGTGGCCCATACAGCGTTGCCTGGCGCAACCTAAAAGTTCGCGAAATTCATTCCAAGTAAAGCGGGCGAACCCTTCAATTAATGAAACCCCTTCTATTGCTTGTAATCTCCTCTGCTCTTGTCTCTTTTACCTCCGCCAAACACCACAAGGGCAAGAACGGTTTTGTTTCACTCTACAACGGCAAGGACTTGACCGGATGGAAAACCACGGGCAACTGGATTCCACAGAAAGACGGTTCTCTTCTCATCCAACCTCGCCCGGGTGAAAAGGGTTGGCAGCGCTACGACGACTACCTGACCTCCGAAAAGAAATACAAAGATTTCATTCTCGAGGTGGAATACAAGTATCCCAAAGGTGGTAACAGCGGCGTATACTTCCGCATCGGCGACCCCAAGGATCCTGTAAAAACGGGAATCGAATGCCAGGTTCTGGACTCATTCGGAAAACCCGACGACAAGATGGGTCATCACGATCATGGCGGCATTATCCGAACGGTCGGGCCGACCAGGAACATGTCGAAGAAACCCGGCCAATGGAACAAGATGATTGTTACCTGCAAGGGACACCACCTCCAAGTGAATCTCAACGGCGAGAAGATCATCGACCATCAACTCGACAAGAAAGGCGAAGGGAAAAACTCTGGGGTTAGTGACCGCCCTGCGGAGGGATACCTTTCTCTTCAGGATCACGGGGAACCCAACAACCTGTACTTCCGCAACATCCGGATCAAGGAACTGTAAGAGCGAGGGCTCTCCATGCGCCCGATCCATATTGTAGCTTTCGCACTTTTATTAGTTGCGGCGTTTGGCTTTGCGACACCTCCTGAAACTTCGCCGCGGCTAACTGATACCGTACGGATTGTCCGGAAGACCGAGCCTTCAGTTGCCGCCGTATTCAGCCAAGCCGAGGGAAGGCTCAGCATGGGAAGTGGGAGTGTCGTACACAAGGACGGATACGTCCTGACCAATGATCACGTCGTCGCCGGGATGGATGGGGTTGTGCTTCTCAGGGATCAGCAACTTCCCTTGAAATACTCGATCATCGGCAGGATGCCGGAAAAGGATTTGTGCCTGCTCAAGGTTCGGGCCTCCAAACCGTTGGACTTCATGAGTCTCGGACGGAGCAATGATCTGATGACGGGCGAGCCGGTCCTTTGCGCTGGAAACCCGGGAGGGCGAGGCATCGTTTACTCGTCGGGTATTGTAAGTTCGCCCAACTTCATCCTTTCCGCTCCGAATGCTCTGGTCATGCGATCATTCGGCGGGGATGTCCGTGACCGCTTCATCCAGTTCGATGCAGCCAGCAACCTTGGGAATTCAGGCGGTCCCTTGATCAATGTCTTTGGTCAACAAATTGGAGTGGTATCAAATAAAAACCCCGAGGAGGAAAACATTAACTTTGCCATTCCGATCGACCGCGTACGCGAAAACCTCAAGGAACTCTTCGCGCCCGAAGTCCGCCAAGGAGTTTTCACAGGCATCGATTTGGATCCTCTCTCACAATCGGCAATGATCGCCCGAGTGGCAAAAAAATCCCCCGCTTCGAAACTTGGTCTTCGTAACGGCGACTACCTGAAAACCGTAGACGGCAAGCCTTTGGAAAGTT
>JAURNO010000538.1 GCA_030830145.1 Verrucomicrobiota bacterium | reverse complement strand
TGTCGGACAAGGGTGGAGGAAAGGTCGATGAGTTCGTTGTTCATTCGTTGGTATCTGAGTTCCGGAAGAGGAGGTTCGTCCAAGTTCACCTCGGAAGATCTCGAGAAGACGAGAAAAGTGACGAGTCGGACAAGTTCATCGACGAATTTCCACTGGGGTAACTTGACGAATTGGTCCGCTCCGAGAAGAAGAAGGATTTCTGTTTTTGGAAATTTTTGGGCGACAGCAAGGAGGGTATCGCGCGTGTAGCAAACCTTCCCTTGCCGAATCTCATGAGGGAACACTTCGAGCTTGGCATGTTCGCGGGCAATTCGTTCAACCATCGCGAGCCGGTCCGTTGCTTGGAAAAAGGGTTCTTCGAGCCGAAGCGGAGCGTGATAGGCAGGGCAGAGGAGGAGGGTGTCGAGATCGGCTTGTTCAATGGCTTGATTCGCGAGGGAAAGGTGACCGTTGTGAATAGGGTCAAAGGAGCCGCCGAAAAAACCGATCCTTGGCAATGAAGTTGAGGGCGAACCGAGCATTCGCTTGTCACAGGGATCTCCCCTCGGACTTTTCAAAAAGGGTGAACATTCTTCCTTTGCGAAAATAGGTGACCTGCCCGGAAGAAGAGACCACCAAGGCGATCGAATTGGTGACGTGCGTAATGGCGGCGGCGGCCGCATGCCTCGTGCCCAAACCTCCCGGTAGGACGACATCGTCCGCCTTGGCCTGGATGACGCATCCTGCGGATTCAACCACGCCATCGCCTTGGAGGATGAAAGCGCCGTCGATGAGGGCCAGTTCCTTGATCGTTTCGTCCATGAAAGGATTGAGAATGCTGCGGTCCTCTTCGGCGTATCCGTGAAAGGGGTTGAGAATGAGCTGCTTGGATCTTTTGGTCACCTCCTCGTGATCCCCCAAAATGAACATGGCTCCGATGGATTGCCCTTCGCGCCCGGCGGTCGCCAAGTCGGTGGCGATCGCCGTTATGCGCTCGAGAGCTTCGGCGGATACGTCGTCCGGCAACATTTCGTCGCCTTGTCCGATGACGGACTCGAATTCTTCGTCGACGTCGACCACCAAAACGGTGTCGAGTTGACCGCTGTCGGGAATTCCACCCACACAGCAAACGCGGTCCTGAAAGCCAAATATTTCACGAGTCAGACCAAGAAGGATGGCCGCTCTCAATTGAGAGAGTCGGGAGCGGGAGAGGGCCCGTACGGCTAGGGTGGCATTGGCTCGGTGGTGGTCTTTGTCCTCGTCGGTCACGTCTTGCCCGGCCAAAACGAGCTTGAAGCCGGGGAAGGTCATGCGGGGAGCCAAACTGGGGGGGAAAACGTCGGTGAAGATAAGGATGGTCGAACATTCGGCGGCTTTTGCTATCTTTGCCGCTTCGTCGGTCAAAAGTTTGTTGAATTTCGTTCGTCGTCGGGCTGGTCGGTCGTCGGTGCCGGCAAAAGCTTTACGGACTGCATTCTTGAATTCCGTCTTTTCCCGGGCCATCCAAAGTTGGTCCATGACGGTGCTGTCCTGGAAGGCCCGGGCAAGGGCAGCGAGAAAAGAAAGGTAGTTCTTGGCTTTTTCGTTGGCCAAGAGCATGAAAACAAAACGGATGTCTCCGTAGCTGTCCTTGCCTTCGAAGGATAGGCCCGCCGGGCATCGACCGACGGCCAAGGCATAGGGCCGGTTCATTTGAACACGTGCGTGGGGTAAAGCCACACCCTCGCCGATGTAACTCGTAAGAGCCGTTTCCCGTTCGACTAATTCCTTGAGGACCTTTTTGCGCTTGGGAGCGGTCGGGAGGAGGGTGTCGAAGGTTTGGACCAATTCGGCGTAGGCCGATTTGAGATCCTTGCTTGTCAGATCAATGATTCGATTGGACGAAATGTAACGGTCTATGCGCATGTTTTCACAAAAGACGGTCTACGGAAAGATTCCGTCCGATGATTTGAGCCTGGCTGATTACTTCTCCCACTCGAGAGCGCCGCTTTTCAGTTCATAAATCAAGCCTACTGCAAGGACGAAAGTGAAAAACAGCATGGGTCCGAGGACCGGTATACCGGAGGCCATAAGCTCGCGATGGGAGAGGACCCAGGGGATGAGAAACACGACGTCGATGTCAAAAATGATGAAGAGCATGGCCGTGACGTAGAATTTGACCGAATAACGGGTTTCGCCTTTGGTGTCGGCGGCCAATCCGCATTCGTAAGGAGAATCCTTGATCTTGCCAGCGGTCGCTTTTGGACCGAAGAGGTGACTCGCGGCCAAAATACCCACGCCCATGCCGACAGCCAATATGATCTGGATGAGAACCGGTAGATAATCTGCGAGAGTCACATAGAAATCAATCCTATGAAATACGCTCGGAGGCAAGAATATTCGACTTTTCCGGAGAATGTCATGAAAGCCTCACGGATTCTTTACGTAACCAAAGAACAAACTGCGACGTAGTAGGTAAATGACAAATACTCTCGAAACTTGCCAAAAGGACAAAGTTTGAACTATAATGGAACGATGAATCAACCTACGCCCAACGCTGTTTCTTCCGCGCCCAATGCCGTTTCCACTGGTATCAATAAGGCAATCCGTGGTTTCACCCTGATTGAAATTCTCATTGTGCTCGCTTTGATTGGAATCGTGGCTGCCCTTTCCATCGACGGACTGGGAGACCTATTCAGCGGAGGCCAAGAAGATGCTGCTCAGAATTGGGTGAATGGGGCAGGTAAGCAATATGTGGAAGTTTACTTCCTCAAGGCTCGGACTTATCCCAAAAGCCTGAACGACTTGATGAGTCCACCCAAAGCGGGTATGGATCCGGTGGTCAAAAAAGCTTCGGCCCTCCTTGATCCATGGAATAATCAGTATCAATACAAATATCCGGGAACGAAGAATACGGGTGACTTTGATTTGTGGACCGTAACTCCGGACGGAAAAACCATCGGAAACTGGGACGGGAGTTGATTTGATTTTATCGAAGCGCGCGGGTGGCGTTCGCGCGTTCACCTTGATCGAGGTCCTGTTGGTTTTAGCCTTGATCGGCGTATTGATCGGTTTGGTTGCAATCAATGCGGGTGCTTTCGTTGAAGCCAGCAAGTACGAACCCCCTGCCAGAGTATTGGGCAAAGCGGTTATGGATTCCTTCTACTTTGCCAGCGAATCGAAACGGACGGCTTATTTGTCTTATCAGGAGGAAAATGCGACTTTTCTTGTTTCGGATGGGACGGGAAAGGTACTGTCCAATCACGGTATTTTCGATAAAGAGGACTTGGAGCAATTAAGGGAAGACGATCTTCTTCCCCGTGTCGTATTCAGAGCAAAGGGGCCCTTGGCCGGATTGTCCGGGGGGGACTCGCTTTATGACGACGATCTTTTGGTTGTTGGGAGAGTTCCTTTTCATTTCGGAACGAGTATGCCTTTTCAAACCGAAATCGAAATCATGGGCGAAGAGGAGATCGAAATCATCGAATTCGACCCTTTTTCAGGTTATCCGGTAGCCAAAGAGGAATGAACGAGTCACCCAAAGAAAGAATCTCGTCGAAT
>JAURNO010000537.1 GCA_030830145.1 Verrucomicrobiota bacterium | reverse complement strand
TCGGGAGTCTGCAATGGAGAGTTTCTTTCCATAATCAAGAAAGACCATGTCGGTCCCGGTCAATGGATCGAATCCCTTTCTTGGAGAAGTTTCAAAAGGTGCTTCGGCATGCCTCCCTGCTCCGGAAAGATCCATCCACTTGCGAACCCTTCCCGTTTCGCTCGTCGTGTAAGCGGACGAATAGTCACCATTGCCGCCACCGTACAGCAATGTGACTTCCGAGGCGTTCAACTCCCGATCAAAAAGTCTCAAATCATCCATGGAGCCATTGAAATCTCCCCACTGATCTGAAAAAACACGGGCGACTCCCAAAGACAGAGGAGAGTCCTGTGACGAGTCAAGCGGTCCGGAAAACTCCGGACGATCAAGAACCAAGTTTCCATCAAGATACAACTTAAGCCCGGTACCATAGGTTACCCCCAAGTGATGCCAGGTTCCGTTAACAATCCCGGCTCCGTTTGAAGTGTGAGAGGCATCCTCGGCCCCCCCTCCGGAATCCAAATAAACTTCAAGTTCCGAACCGGAGCTTCCAATCTCGAAATTATCATTGAAGGTGGCACTGCTTTGAGCAACCAGCACGTTATTGACTGCATGATTGGTAGAAGTTCCGGACATGTCATCAGCCCGATTGAACCAAAGCGAAAGAGAAAAGGCACTCGGTTGGTTCATGAAACCGACCTTGGAGAAGTAGACTCCGTCGTTGTCTCCGTCAAAGGAAACACCTCCCCCGGACTTCCCCGCAGACCATTGACCTGGGTTCAATAAATTTGCATGGTTTCCGTTCCCGGTTGAATCATGAGCGATCGATCCATTGGTCTCATCGAAAGAAAGTCCAAGAACCAGATCATCCGTGAAAAGACTGTCGTTTCGGTCATAAGATCGTGATGGATAAAGGTCCGCACTGCCATTTCGGTCCGCGGCATACCAAGCGAGAATGCCCGGAACATCGGTGGGGACGAAAGTCTTTTTGTTCGAAAGTCCGGAAGGAAGTCCAGTTAAGGAGTAGGACAAACCAGGTTGCTCACCAAGATCAAGACTGATGATTTTCTGGCCATAGGTAAAGTTAAGATCGGCAAAGACCGGCAGGACAGGGATCGTTGCCTTGAAAACGGTTCCGGGGTAGGAAGTATTCTGCAAGGCGCTCAGGTTCTCTTCGCCCTTGTAGATAAGTTGAACGTCTTCAATGCCAAGGGCCACGCCATAAAGGCGAACGTCGTCCATTCGCCCGAGGAAATACTGACCGTCGGAACCAGCGGCTTCGGGGTTGACTCCAATATTCAGGGGGGCAACCGTATTGAGTGGCAAGTTCTCGAGTACCTGAATTTCGCGTACCGCATTTCCTTCGAGGTAACTGCCATTGACGAAGGTGCGGGCAACCGAACCTATCCCACCATTGGAACAAACGATATGATACCATTGATTCCAACCCGGAAGATAATGATTCCCCGGCCCTTGGTTGGTATTCGCTCCCTCTGCAAAACGATGATGAATGAAAGGAGAGTCGACGTGATTGGAATTCCCTAACCAAATAGCGTGGTTTCTTCCCGCCCGACCGAAAAGGCCGGTCCAGGATTCCCCGACGTTACGCTCCGGATAAATCCAGAAAGAAACGGTGTACTCGTCCAAGGCCATCTTGGGGTCATAGGGAAGGAAAACCCTGTCGTCGTTTCCATCAAAATAGAAAGCCCCTCCGCGAACCCCCGCCAATCTTTGGGGAGAGCCTCCGATCGTGCCATTCAATTCGTTTCCACTCGAATCCATGGCAACCGAAACCGAAGAGTTTTCATCGAACTTCCAATGCCCGACCAAATCAGCACCGCGATGAGTCGAAGAAGAAAAGCCCAAGGATCTTCCTCCCGAGGCATTGGTGTCCCCCTCCTGAAGAGTTCCACCCGTGGCGAATGCGATTCTACCTCCACCGCCAGGTCCACCAAGACCAAACGCATCTCCCCCCATGGCCAGCAACTTGCCTGAGTTTAGTATGTTGGAAGCTGCAATTCGAATCGAGCCACCGGAACCTCCCGCTCCTGAAGAATCAAAGTCTGAATCGCCGGAACCGCCGATTACGGAAATGGATCCATTTGCCTCAAGAATAAAATCTCCAGTTACGGCAAAGCCAATGGCGCCACCACCGCCTCCGGAATTCCCCGTACCAATGGCGGCATGCCCTCCACCGGAACCACCTATGAGATGAGTGATTTTTTCATCCCCGTAAACCATGCCGGCTATCCCAAGGTTGAAACCGCCGCTTCCTTCTCCACCGTAGCTTCCTCCACCGTTGGATTTGGTTTTCTCGTACCCCCGTCCGCCGCCAGGCCCTTGGCCATTCAAAGCAGGATGAAGATTACCATTATTCTCGGTATCTCTCAATCCGCGACCCGAAGACCATCCGCCTGATCCCGGCAAGCCGGAATAAACACCCTGCAATCCGCTCTTTCCGTCCAAAGAAATTTGAGTGGAAATCGTTGCATTTCCTTCGATTTCAAAAAGAAGGGAATTGGATCCGCGCACGACCACCGAAACATTGGGTCCGAGTGAAAAATGGTTGAAGCGGAAAGTACTCACTCCATACCCAAAACTTTGTCCATTCGCGGAAAAAACGGAACGGGAAACGGAACCCTTGCCCTTGAGTCCGGAGGTATGGGTCCATGCTCCTGCCGTATCAAATACAATCGTCCCCGAAGTAAGGTTCAAGTCAACCAATGGGGTAGGGGAGCGGATTCCAAGAAAAACGGTACCACTTCGCCCGGCCTTTCCGTCACCGTTCGAGGTGCCACCGTCAACGACAACCGAGCCTTGCTCCAAAAGATCATCGTAAAGAAAGGCGACTCGTCCTCCGCCCCCGGCTCCTCCTGAATCGGAAAGGAAACGCGCACCCGACTCACGGGGGTCACTACCCGAAGCATGACCACCCCGAGCTGAAAGGGTACCCCTGTTTACAATAGTCCGGGCAACCAAACGAATCGACCCTCCCGAACCAGCTCCACCGGAAAAATAAGCTCCCTGATTGGGGTTGACCAAAACGGAACCGCCATCCATCGAAACCTTGACTCCACTTTCAATGGTCAAGTTTCCTGCTGAGATTATTTCCAAGGCTCCTCCTCCAGCTGCGGCTTCCCCGAGGTTGCCGACTCCACCACCGGATCCACCCATAAGAATCGATAGGTCAGCCGAACCGTAAAAGATGCCAGACGGACCGGAAGCCGCAGGCCCTCCCTCGCCACCATGAGATCCCCCTCCGCCCGAAAGACCACCCGCCGAATTACTCCCGAGACTGTACCCTTTGCCAGGACCCTGTGACCCGCCGAACCCGCCCAGTACTCCGCGCCCGATGCGATGACCTTTATTCGGATCATCGCCATAATAGGCATCATGTCCGTCCTGAAGAGAGCCATTGGGTAGGTGCGGAGACGACAGCGAGAGCGAACCGGTCAAACTAGTGGCCAAAGTGACGTTTCCATCGCTTGAAATCGAAAGCGCATTTACACCCTCGAGGATAACCTTGCTCAAATTCGGTCCGAGATAAAAATCATCGGGGAAATGAAAACTCGCTTTGGTCAGCATCCAAGAAGTTCCATCGGGCGCCAGGTAATTCACGGTACTCAAATTAGCGTCCATTACCTTGAACTCTCCACTCCCCTTGTCCCAGAACAAACCGGCCGACCCGCCCACTTCGTTGGTTCCCGTATGAAAACGCAAGACTCCTTGATCAAAAGAAAGGGTGTTGAAGTTTCCGACCCCGGACCAATCCGTATCAGCTGAATTCGTACTTGCGAATCGGTAGTAATAAGTTTGCCCGCTGTTCAAGTTGCTCAAGTTTGCCGGTACGGGACCTTGGTCATAAGATCCAAGAGAAAGACTGTAGTTCCAATCGGCAGGAGTTTCGACACCATCCGTATCTCCGTAATAAAGAGTAATTGCATTGGCCACACCACCCGAATCAGTCAACTCGCCTTGTAAAGAGACAGTGCGACCTCCGACCTCGACGATCGAGCCAACGGATACGGTTGGTGCTTGTGCGGCAACCTGCAACTCGACAAGAAGCGAACTCACCGAACTCCCCTTGGGGTTGGAAGCAGTAACCGAGAAGACAAGTTGACCAGGCGCTCCGACGGGAGTTCCCGAAAGAACACCAGTAGCAGGGTTGAAAGTAAGACCGAAAGGAGGAGTCGCGGGGTTCAAGGCATACTGCGTGGCAGGCGGAACGCTCCTGAACTGAAAACTCATGGCTTGGCCATTGACCACCGTGAGATTCAAGTCAGCCGGCATAACCGGAGCACTTAGGTACTGCAGGTCATAATCAATGAAATTCGAACTGGCGCGCTGACTTTCATAAGAATGCTTTGCCCACGCCAGCCCTCGAGGAACTGAGGAGAGCCGAATCTCATCCAGAGAACCGGCCATCTTGGAGGTTCCGTCCCGCAAGGAACCAAATCGAAGATCAGCCCCAGCTTGTGTATTGACCAAACCGGAAACCGAAGAAGCAGGAGCATCGACTAGTTTCCCATCGACATAGATGCGGGTATCATTCAAGTCAGAATTGACTCCGGCAAAGGAGATCGACAGGTGATGCCATTGATCATCGGAAAGCCCGAAAGAACCTTGTCTTTTTCCTCCCGCGTTCCCCGTCAGGACTTGCGGCCCTTGACTGTCCCAGGACAAGTTCCAAAGATTGCCCGTCACGCCCCAACCTGCGAGGCCTCCGGTCGATTGATTAGTCTTGAGCCATAGGGAAACAGCCCGCCCACTCGAACCCGTGATTCCCGTGTATCCGGTAATGGTCAAGTCGTCGTCATTGCCATCGAGGGAAAAGCTCTGGCCGACAAGACCGGGCATACCAGGGACGGCACCACCGTTTGCCGCAGCGCTTCTTCCATTGACCGAAGAATCAAGAATGTCGTCGAGGTGCCAAACTCCTTCGTAGCCAGACCAGAGAGTACCATCGGAACGATAGGCAGGAGGAGTTATGTCTGCGACGTTGCCCCAATAAGCGAAAATTTTCTTATCTGGACTCAAATCCTTGACCTGCACCCAAGCGGTGGTTTCACCCGAAGCGTTCCACTCGTCGATTTCATGAATCAATTCGCGGTTTTGACTGTCGAAGAAACGCAAGTCTCCGCCATTTGAAGGGGCAGCAAACGACGAGTGAGAAAAGTCCGGATGATAAGCCGTTCCCATTCGGACAAGAAGAGGAAAATCAGACAGATCGCCGCCTTGCCATTTGACACGAAGATACTCCTGCATGGCGTACAATTCGGATGGATTGAGGGCTCTGTCGAAAAACAAAAGTTCCGCAACTTCGGATTGAGAGAAATGATCATTGGCTCCAGAACCACCCAAGGCCAAAAGCCTCGGAGTTGAATTTGGGGTCCCCACTACAGTTTGCTCGAAAACCTTTACTCCGTCCCGCCAAAGAACTGACTGCCCTTCAGCATAACTTCCGGCGAAAAGGTGCCACGAAGAGTCTGCGGCGACGGATTGAGTAAGTACGGAATCCATCTTCCAATAAGAAGAGCTATTGTTACCCAACCCAAAAACCCAATCCGTACCCACCGACCCGACAACGGTACCGTTGGCATCACTC
>JAURNO010000536.1 GCA_030830145.1 Verrucomicrobiota bacterium | reverse complement strand
TCAGCACCAAGACTGACCGATCCAATGACCGGGTTTTGGCCAAGTTCTTTCTCGTCTTCGCTGTGCCAAGCCACCCGGTCCCGTCCATCCCGGTAATAGTTGATAAGGACTGAATTGAACTGGGTCCGGGCAATCGCTTCGATCGTCTTTTTGATTTCAAGCAATTCCTCGATCCAAGGATTGGGCTCCATCCGGATGCCAGAGTAGGCGTAAGACATTCCGGGGTCCCCGTACCAAGCTTCGAGCCTGGGAACGAGGCTTTCCTTACCGTAAAAACGGATGGTGTTTTGGACCCATTGCACTTTTTTAAGGAGCTGCTCAAGCAGACGGGTAGCGGTACCTTGGTCGAAAGCTCGTGGAAAATATTCCACTTCCGCGTCTGGCAAATTGAAAGCTTGGTCGGCTTTGGGAAAACCCTCTCCTGTCGTATGTATCATTGTTATTCTCCGGGGAGGCGGAAGACGAAAAACGAGCAGTTCTCGTCTGCCCGTATTTCCACCTTCCGGTCCATTTCCTCAATCGACAAACCATCGGCTTGCTCAAGAATAGTTTGCTCCACTTGCATTTTTCCGGTGACTACCTGTATCCAAAGGTGAGGGAGAAGGGCTTCCGGTTGGAGTTCCAAATCGCGTCCCTTGTTGAGTTGGCCGAAAAAAAACTCGGCATTTTGTCGTATTTCGGTGGATCCCTCTCTTCCATCCGGGGAGAAAAGAAGTTTGAGCTCATTGACAATCGCCTCCCGACCGAGTTTTTTTTCCGCGTAAAGCGGGCTTCCTCCGCGCTCCTTGGGTTCCATCCAAATTTGATACAGTTCGGTCTTTTCATGGTCGGATGGGTTGAATTCGCTGTGACGGACCCCGCTACCGGCGCTCATGTATTGAAGATCACCCGCCTGGATGATCGACCCGTTTCCCATACTGTCCTTGTGTTCCAGGCTTCCACTCATGACATAGGTGAAAATCTCCGCGTTGTCATGGGGATGAGTGGCAAAGCCTCCTCCAGGCTCGATCACGTCGTTATTCATGACGATGAGGGAATGAAACCCATTGTGGTCTTCGTCGTAATAGTCGGCAAAGGAGAAGGTAAACCGGGCGTGAAGCCATCCATGTTCGGCTACGCCTCGTTCACTACTGGATCTTTTTTTAAGATTCACGACAATAGCCTATGGGTTGGAAGGGTTTCTTCCAAGCTCATGCTCGAAAAAGGAAAGCGTATGCCGACCCCTCCACCTCCCGGGGGAACGGATTCGTTTAAGTCAGGCAGGTTGAAATAGAGCGAGGTTTTCGGCTTCCATTTCGAGGATTTGAGAAAGTTTTTCCTCGTAATTTTGGTAATCGTTATCATCCATGCGCAACCTCCGCAAAATCAGCTTGGAAGGAGGCTTGATTACCTTGTGTCCACTGTTTCCAAAGCCCAGGCGGTGAATCGTGCCGTTGGCCAAATAAACGATGTCCACGAGTTTCTGGACCTCGTTGTCATCGATGTCGTGCCGTTTGGAGCGGTCTTCCTCATGGTGCCACTTCGTGACCGTTTCGACTTTCGAAGAAATCCCCCAGGAGCGGGCCAGGTAACTGCCAAGCAAATCGTGTCTGATATGTTTCCCCTGGGTTTCCCAATCATGACAATCAATGTTTTTGTCCCAAGTCGACTTGAGGTGTTTGGAAAAGAGTTTCTGATCGAATTTGCACTTGGCTACTTTGCCCAAGTCGTGAAGAAGTCCGCAGGTGTAGGCTTGATCTTCCATTCCGGTATTCAATTCTTCGGCCAAAGTCGAGCTTGCCAAGGCAACTCCCACACTGTGCAACCAAAGGGACTCCAAGCTGAATTCAACCGGGAGGTTTGCACCCTTGAAGAGGGTCAGGATCGTAGTGTTGAGGGCGATTCGCTTGACTTTTTCCAAACCGAGGATTTGGACTGCGTCGTCAATGCCCGTTATTCTGCTGCTTAATCCCTGCCTGTGCTCGTGAGTGTTGGCGACCCTGAGTAACTGAGCAAAAATGGAATGATCCATTTTCAAAAGATCGCGCAGGGCATAAAGAGCCGCGTCGTGATCGGAGATGACCGTCATCAATTCGTTCATGACAACGGGAATGGAAGGTAAATTTCCTTTCAGGGAATTTACGATAATCTCATATTCGGTGTCCTGTTTCGACATCCTTGTTTTGCAAAGTCTGGGGGGATTGTATAAGTCGGGATACTTATTATTATTTGATGGATTGGACCTGTGTCCATAATTTTTTACTTAAAAAATATTTTTAATGACGAATGTGATTGTTTTGGGTGGAGGAATCAGTGGTTGTGTCTGTGCTTACCGGTTGGCCCGTTCGGGATTCGGCGTTACGCTTGTCGAGAAAGGAAGGGGAGTGGGCGGACGAATGGCAACCCGTCGCATGGGAGATGCCAGGATCGATCATGGAGCGCAGTTTTTCACCGCTCGTGACCCTAGGCTCAAAAGCCTTCTTTCGGATTGGGAAAAAGACGCGGTTGTCCGGCCTTGGTATGATTCGATCGCCGGACGACCGGACATTCCGACAGGAACTCGCTACAGGGGGGGCGAAGGCATGACTTCTCCCGCCAAGTTTCTCGCCCGCTCCTTCCAAGTGGAGAAGAGTTTCTTCGTTGATAAAATCGTGCGGTCCGAGCAATGGTCGGTTGTCGAACGGATGGGAGAAAACCGGGTGCTGAAGGCCGATCACCTGGTCGTGACGTTTCCCGGCCCGCAGGTAGTCGAGCTTTTCGACCGAAGCGACTTCTCACTTGATGCCGAAACCATGGATCGTTTGAAAGCGATCCGTTATACCCGATGCATAGCCCTGCTCGGTTTGCTTGCCGGTCCATCCGCACTCGAATCCCCTGGGACGGTGACTCACCCGAACGCCGACGTTGACTGGGTGTCGGACAACCAAATCAAGGGAATATCCGAACAGCCTGCCTGCACGGTTCATGCTTCCGATGAGTTTTCACAAAAACATTGGGATTCTCCGGATGAGGTGAGGGGCCCTTATCTTACGAAAGTTGCCGAAGAAACATTAGGAACGAAGGTCACCGATTGGAATTGCCACAGGTGGGGTTTCGCCAAGCCTTTGGTAACTTTCGGTGCCGATTACTTTCACTCTGCCGAACAATCGGTGACCCTAGCCGGTGATGGCTTCGGCGGGGAGAGAATAGAGAGTGCGTTTCTTTCCGGCTGGGAAGCCGCGGAAAGAATTGTTCGCAACCCCTGATCAGAACCTGAAGCGGTAACCGATCTCGAAATTCGGCGCCTCGTCGAGGTCCCTTTCGAGGAGGGTCGTACCCTGAGCGTTTTTGATTTCCGCCTCCCTGCCCAATTCGGCTCCCACGGAAGCGAAAACCGCATGTTTTTCGGCTATGTTCCATTGCCCGGTCAGGGATAGTCGGTAAGACCGAAGTCGCAAGTCTCTTTCCCCGTAGCTTGCCTCCGTGTTCCAACGGTCACCCGACATTTGGCCTCCCAAAATCAAATCGAAGGAATCGCTCAGCGAATATCGATATCGGATGTAAGGACCGGCGAAGAAGAGATCGGACCGATCGGAAGGATTCCACTTAAAGCCGATCGCAGGGAGGAAAAGATCATCGTCGAAACCGGTGGTGTAAACCGCTCCAAAAAACCATTCGAAAGTTTCGCTTCTTTTCCACCTCGCTCCTGCGAGGGTAAGGTAATTGAAAGAATCGCCGGTCACATGCTCGAAATCTCCCGCCAAAGTCGGATTGAAGAGAACCATCCAATCGAGCGTATCGGATTGAGTTTTGCTGAAAAACAAAGGTAGGTCGATGGAATGAAGGTTGTCTTCGTCGAAAACCGATGCATCGGAAAAATCAAGATTCGTGGACTCGTAGCGAAAACCGGCTCCAAACGCCCAGCTCTCCGCCTTGTGGAAAAAGATCGGGCTCATAAGGGCCCATTGGCTTAAGCCGACCTCCGTGGTCGTTCCTTCGATCTTTCGGTCGGGCGTGTTGGAATAGGAAAAACGAACTGCTGCGGTGTCGGAAATGAAATCCTGCCCGGAGGCAAAAGCGCAAAACAGAAAAAGGGCAGAGAGACAAGGTGCGAAAAACTTCATCACCTCGTGCTATTGCTTTATCGGCCTTTCGTCAAGGT
>JAURNO010000535.1 GCA_030830145.1 Verrucomicrobiota bacterium | reverse complement strand
GGAGCGAAGGCATCGAAGGTCTTTTTCGGTGTTTCATTGACCAGTTCTCCGTCCTTTACCTTCCAACCGTTGATCTTCCTTGGGTTGATCAGTTTCCAACCCGTCAGGTCGACCCCGTTGAACAAGCGGATGGGTTGGCCGAACTTCACCTTGGAAAGATCGGGTTTCGGGGGTAGGAGAGGCAAGCGCTTGCCGAGGTGGACAAAGTCTTGCCTGCCGGGAATTTTCATCACCACCCTCATGTCATCCCCTTGGACGGATGCCTCCAGAACACGCATCTGCCGCTCGCCGGTGTAAGGTCCGCCGGGATACTCGGGCGGGCCGATTCTCAGGGCCCGTTTGAAGGCAAGCTTTCCATCGGCATACCGGAGGTCCTTGATCGCCTTGGGTTCCCCCACCGTCCAGAGCTGTCCGTTCCATTCTCCTTCGTTTAGCTCCAGCGCCATCCAGCCGGCGGCCCCGTTGCTCATCTCCAAGGCCCAGTGCCCGGCAAAGGCCTTTTGCCTGTCAGTACTTTCTTGTCCAGCCGCCTGACTAATCATCATCAGGCTAAAAACAACCGCTATCAATTGGAGCGCTTTCATTGGAGAGAGTAAATAGATGACCCTTGTTCTACCCGTCAATCATGCTCTTGGGTGCAGACTTTTCTTGCCTGAGTGTTCAGCCGTCTCTTAGCGTGTCGAATACCTTATGAATTCAATTCCTTTTCTCTTTCTTGTCCTCTTGGCAGCCTCTGCCTTGGTAGCTCAAAAACAACCCGACATCGTGGTGATCATGGCGGACGATGCCGGGTATTCGGATTTCGGTTGCTACGGGGGGGAGATCGAGACACCGGTCCTCGACAAGCTTGCCGCAAATGGACTGCGGTTTTCCCAATTCTACAACACGGGCAGGTGTTGTCCTTCACGGGCGGCCTTGCTGACTGGAATTTACCAACATCAGGCGGGGATGGGCCATATGTCCAGGGATCGTGGAATCCCGAGCTACAGCGGGACGATCCTTCCCAGCGTCCCGACCTTGGCCGAGCGCCTCCGCAAAGGAGGCTACCGCACCATGATGACGGGCAAGTGGCACCTCGGTACGGAACCCAAGCAATCTCCCATTGCCCGCGGATTCGACCGTTTTTACGGAACCCGCAACTTCATCGACTCCTACTTTACGGTGCTGCGCAATTGTCAGGTGTACCTCGACGACAAGGAGGTGTTGCCCGCGACCGAGACTCCTGTCAACCACCTCCACCCGGACCGGGAATGGTACACCACCGACGTCTTCACCGACTATGCTCTCCACTTCATGGACGAATGCTTCGAGAAGCACCCGGACAAGCCCCTTTTTCTCTACGTCGCCCACAACGCCCCGCATTTCCCGCTTCATGCCCGCGAGGAAGATACCAAAAAGTACCGTGGGCGCTTCAAGGACGTGGGCTGGGACAAGCTCCGCGGGCAACGCTACGAACGCATGGTCAAGCTGGGGTTGATTGATAAGAAATGGGCCCTCTCACCACTCGACGTTCCGAAGTGGGAAACCTACGACGAGAAGATGCGCGACGAGCTGGACTTCAAGATGTCGCTTTATTCCGCGATGATCGACCGAATGGATCAGAACATCGGGCGGGTCGTGGAGAAGCTCAAGGCCGCGGGGCGTTTGGAGAACACGCTCATCCTCTTTCTCGTGGACAACGGCGTGCCCGGAACCGGCGTGCATGACTGGCGCGGGCTGTTCGCCAAAAACGACAGGAACCCGGAAACCCGGGTGGACAATTACGAAGAGTGGGGGAGACTCGGTGGTTGGACCTCAAGTTCCGGCCGGGGTTGGGCCAACTTGAGCAATACGCCTTTTAGGTTGTACAAGCGCTACACCCACGAGGGTGGGGTGGCCACTCCGCTCATTGTGCATTGGCCCGCCGGGCTAAAGAGCAAAGGCGAGTTGCGTCACGCTCCCAGCCACATCATTGACGTCGCGCCCACCTGCCTGTCGGCAGCCGGTCTTTCGAGCAAGGGCATGGTTGGCCAAAGCCTCTTGCCGGTCTTTGCCAAGGATTCGAAGAAGGAACGTACCCTCTATTGGGAACACGAAGGCAACCGGGCCGTGCGCAAGGGAGACTACAAGTTGGTCGCCATGCACGATACCCCGTGGGAATTGTACGACATGAACAAGGATCGTAGTGAATTGAAGGACCTGTCCAAGATCATGCCCGGGAAGGCCAAGGAACTGCGTTTCCTTTACGAGGCCTGGGCCAAGCGCGTGGGTGCCCTTCCTTGGAACGAAGTGATGGTCACCAAGAAAAAGAAAATCAAGAAATAAGGCACTTTGGGCGAATTTATCCTAAAGGGTTCCTAGGCATTGACTTTTACCGCCTGGGAAACGAGAATTTCATCCATGCCCGTTTCACGTCGTAATCTTCTCAAAGGCTTGACCTTGGGATCCGGAGCGATGCTCCTGCCCCCCATGGCTCAGAGGATTTTGGCAAACACCGAGGGGAAGACCAGTGCCCCGCGCTTCGTCTTTGTCGTCCAAAGCAATGGAT
>JAURNO010000534.1 GCA_030830145.1 Verrucomicrobiota bacterium | reverse complement strand
GGGACGTAGCGTAGTCTGGTTAGCGCGCCTGCTTTGGGAGCAGGAGGCCGTGAGTTCGAATCTCACCGTCCCGACCATTTTATCTTTTAAGCCCTCAAAATCCCCCATTTGTTGTTATTCGATGAAGGTCTCCGCGGAGGACGCGATTAAAACATTGGGGCTTAAGCCACATCGAGAGGGAGGTTGGTTTAGGAGGACTTACGAATCCGAGCATATGCTCCAACTTGCTCAGGGATCCCGTCCTTGCGGCACCTCGATTCTGTACCTTTTGAAAAAAAGCGAAGTGTCTCGTTTGCATTCCTTGAGATCGGATGAGACATGGTATTTTCATAGGGGAAATTCATTAGAATTGAACTTGTTTGAGTCGGGTCAATTCAGGTGCGTTCATCTAGGTAACGCCATTGAGTTGGGTCAAGTACCACAAACAACCATTGCGGCAGGAACCGTTTTCGGGGCTTTTCCCTGTGGACCGGAGGAATGGTCTTTGGTGAGTTGCTCGGTCAGTCCCGGTTTTGATTATGCTGATTTAATTTGGCCGGATGCAGACGAGTTAAAGAAACAATACCCTGAAAAAGAATCTCTCCTGAGAAAGCTTGCCCCTTTGCAGTGACCGAAGTTTACCATTTTGGAGGAGAGAAAATAATCGTTACCGAAGTCCCCGACTGGGAGATCTGGGTCCCTGAATTGTTGGATGAAATCAATTCCAATCGCTCGCTTATGGATCATTCCCATAAAATTCGCGGACGATGGGAGAACTCCTATTTGGAAGAAGGTTTAGTTCCAACCATTCGTGTTCCCATGAGGTTTGCCCGAGACTTGGGAAAAGAGAAACTGGGTATTTCGTCCGTACTTTTGTTCGCTCCCCTGCCTTTTTCCCATGACAAGTTTCCCCCTTTTTGGTTCAATCTCGCCTTACCGGGAGAAGAAACCGGATTGCACGATCATGTTGACCGGGCAGTTCTTTCCTGCGTCGCCTACTTGTCTTGCGAGAAAGGATCGGGTAATCTTTTTTTCAAGATGCAGGGAGAAAAGGAATTAGAATTACAAACACAGACGGGCCAAATCGTCCTTTTTTCTCCCTCCCTGAAGCACGGAGTTCGTGAAAACCAAACTGATTCTGAGAGAATATCCCTGGCCTTCAACTTGTTTCCTTTCCCACTGCCGGCTGTTGATTTATGAGTTATTTTCTCATGTTTTAAGAATTTCGCGAATTTTTGCCGTCTTTTTTTTGAAAATATCGCCGAAAATCGTTGTGATTGAGTCATCAACGTAACAAATTCGCACCTGCCCTTAATATATCAATCAATAATTTCATCAATGATTCAACCAAACGATTCCTTTGAAGAGATCGAGTCTGCCGTAGTTCGCTTTGCCGGTGATTCCGGTGATGGCATGCAAACGGTGGGTGAGCGCTTTACCGATTCCAGTGCCTTTGCTGGAAACGATATAGCTACGTTGCCGGATTTTCCCGCGGAGATACGTGCTCCTGCCGGCACTTTAGCCGGTGTTTCCGGCTTCCAATTGCAGTTCGGTAGTCGGCGGATTTTGACTCCGGGTGATGCCCCTGATGCTTTGGTCGTTATGAATCCGGCAGCCCTCAAGGCCAATATCGAAGATCTTCCCGAGGGAGGAATGTTGGTCGTGAATGTGGATTCTTTCAAGAAGATGAATTTGACCAAGGCCGGTTACGACACAAATCCACTTGAAGACGAAGGGTTTCGCAAGAAATATCATCTGATCGAACTCGATTTGACCGGGTTGACCAAAGAAGCGCTTGCGGAAACTTCTTTAAAACCATCCGACAAAGCAAGGTGCAAGAATTTTTTCGCTCTTGGATTCATGTATTTCGTCTATGGTCGTCCGCTCGAGCCAACCCTCAAGTTTTTTGACGACAAATGGGCCAAAAGACTTCCTGAACTTGCGGAGGCCAACAGTTTGGCTCTCAAGGCCGGTTACAATCTTGGAGACACTTTGGAAACGGCTCGTAATCGGTATCAAGTATCAAAGGTTGCGGCTCAACCCGGTGTGTATCGTAAAATTTCCGGAAATGAGGCTATTGTCTACGGCCTTGTTGTTGCATCGAAGAAGGCGAATCGAGAATTGCTCTATTCGGGGTATCCCATCACTCCTGCCTCGCCAGTTCTTGAAGGACTGTCTCAACTAAAAAAGTACGGAGTTAAGTGCGTTCAAGCGGAGGACGAGATCGCGGCAATGGGAGTTGCCCTCGGAGCAAGCTTTGCCGGAGATTTGTCTGTTTGCGCCACAAGTGGCCCCGGTATGTGCCTGAAAAGCGAATTCATCGGGCTTGCTTCAATAACCGAATTGCCTTTGATCATCTGCAATGTCCAACGGGGTGGTCCAAGTACCGGATTGCCAACCAAGACCGAACAGAGTGACTTGCTTCAGGCGCTGTTTTCCCGACACGGAGATTGTCCACTTCCTGTTCTGGCTGCACATTCCCCCTCGGATTGCTTTGATTGCGCCATGGAAGCCGTTCGTATTGCCATTACTTACATGACCCCGGTTGTCCTCTTGAGCGATCTTTACGTTGCCAATGGTTCAGAACCATGGCGGGTTCCAAACATCGTTGATTTGCCGGAAATTGAAAATTCGTTTGCCAGCGAGGACGAAGAATATGTCATTTACCGCCGAGACCCGGAAACGTTGGCACGGACTCAGGCAATACCAGGACAGGTGGGACTTGAACACCGCATCGGTGGTTTGGAGAAAGGTGAAGATGGAGGCGTGAGTTACGACCCGGACAATCATGAAGAGATGACCAGACTTCGCGCCGAAAAAGTTGCAGTCATTTCAAAGTCTTTTAAACCGCTCGATATTCGCGGAGAGTCCGAGGGGGATTTGCTTGTTATCGGATGGGGTGGAACTTACGGAGCCATTTCTTCTGCTGTTGGCAATTTGATCGAAGAGGGTTTTTCCGTCAGTAGCGTACATTTGAGGCACCTTAATCCGCTCCCTGACGACTTGGGTGAAGTGATGGGGAGATTCAAGAAGGTTATCGTACCCGAACTCAACCTCGGCCAACTCGCTTTGATTTTGCGGGCCAAATATTTAATCGACGTTCTTTCCTATGGGAAGGTCCAGGGTAAACCTTTCAAAGTTTCCGAACTTACGGAGAAATTTCTTGAGCACCTAAACTAAGGCGACGCACGCAAACTATCATGAGTACGACTATCAAAGAAGAGACAGCCCTCACTAAGAAAGATTTTGCGACATCCAACGACGTCCGTTGGTGTCCGGGGTGTGGAGATTATGCGATCTTGAATGCGGTTCAACGGACTTTGCCCGAGCTTGGGATTCCCCGCGAGCAATTCGTCGTAGTGAGTGGGATCGGCTGCAGCAGCCGGTTTCCGTACTACATGAATACTTACGGGTTTCACACGATTCATGGGCGTGCTCCAACGGTCGCAACAGGGGTAAAAGTCGCGAATCCCGATTTGTCGGTATGGATGATTACGGGCGATGGCGACGGTCTTTCCATAGGCGCGAATCATCTGCTCCACTTGCTCAGAAGAAACCTTGATTTGAATGTTCTTCTTTTCAATAACCGCATCTATGGTCTCACTAAAGGACAATACAGTCCAACCTCGGAGACAGGAAAAAAGACAAAGAGCACACCTTTGGGGTCAGTCGATCACCCGATCAACCCTCTCCTCTTTGCCTTGGGTAGCGAAGCGACTTTTGTTGCCCGGACGAGTGATACTGACATGAAGCACATGGTAGAGACATTCAAGGCAGCCCAAGCTCACAAAGGGACTTCTTTTGTTGAAGTCTTTCAAAACTGCGTGATCTTCAATGACAAAACCTTTGCTCCCGTGACATCTCGTGAATCCAAAG
>JAURNO010000533.1 GCA_030830145.1 Verrucomicrobiota bacterium | reverse complement strand
GTGTTCGGGGACAGGTACCCGTTTGACGGTTTCCTGGCATTCGAGAATGGTTTTTCCGTCTAAGACAGGTTCGAGTTTGGACTCGAAGGTCGAGGTCGTTCGCTCGAGGATTTGTCTTTCTTCGTCACGGGACGGATAATCGACGATTACCTGGAAGAGGAACCGGTCACGTTGAGCTTCCGGCAAGTGGTAAGTTCCTTCCTGTTCAATCGGATTTTGGGTGGCCAAAACAAAGAAAGGCTCGTCCAAATGATAGGTCTTTCCGCCCACCGAAACATCGTGTTCCTGCATGGCTTCAAGGAGCGCGGCTTGGGTCTTGGGCGGTGTCCGGTTGATTTCGTCTGCCAAGACGATTTGTGAAAAGATAGGCCCTTTTTCAAAAACCAATTCGCGGTGCCCGGTTGTCTTGTCCTCTTGAATGATGTCCGTGCCGGTTATGTCCGCAGGCATCAAGTCGGGCGTAAATTGAATCCGGCGGAAACTCAGGTTGATTGCCTGAGCCAAGGATCGCACCATGAGAGTCTTTGCCAACCCCGGTACGCCCTCCAACAAACAGTGTCCCCGGGCAAGCATGGCAATGAGCAATTGTTCGAGAACATCATCTTGACCGACAATTACTTGCTGGACTTGGTCTTTGAGTTTTTTATAGGCCTCTACCAGGGCTTGGGCCATTTTTTCGTCGTCGTTTTTCTTGGTGGCAGGACTCACTTTGTTTTGGTGTTTGTATGGATTTGACGCGGGCGTGTCGGCAATGAAACCGATCACTGTAGTGATGACTTGTTTAATCCGAGGTTTGAAGAAGCAACCACAAATTTAATAAAAAGGGAAAAATTAACAAAGAGCACTTTGGTATCTTCAGCTTAAAAAGGGCACCTTCCAGATTGTACAGCGTATCCTTATCGATTGGTTACATTAAAATCCTCATCATGCAAAGAGGGAGGAAATCCGATCGCTTACCTTGTCCGCGGGGATTGAATCTTCCTGTGCGGAAATTCCATCGCCGAAAAGTACCGGCCAATCAAGCTTGTCTTTAGGAGTAGTGCCGTGGCTTCCCTTGACCAAATAGGGATCGAGGGGAATGACGTCCATGTGAGTTCTAAAACCCAACTTCTTCCCCATTAGCTTCCGGACGACCTTCAACATGGGGAAACTGATTTGGGGATCCACGAAAAGCTCGGCTGGATCATATCCGTATTTCCTGTGCACGTCCACGCACCGTGCGAAATCCGGAGCCAGTGTATCGTCTTCCCAGTGGTAGTAAGCAAACCAAGCGTTCTCATCCGAGATCGCGACCAAGTCTCCCGCCCGTTCGTGGTCAAGTCCGGCTTGTTTGCGGGCCTCCCCGACCAAGACGGAAGATACTCCTTGCGTTTGCTCCAAGGTCGTTCTCACCTTGTTGAGAAAAGCCTCGTTCTTGTCGTTGAGGTAGACGTGAGCAATTTGATGGTCCGTCAGAGCAAAAACTTGCGAACCTCCGCAATCCAAATACTCGAGACCCAATTCGTCTTTTACGTTCAGCCAACCGTTGCGGCGAAAGATCCGGTTGGGGAAAATGACTTGGTCGGTTTTCGTTATTCCGTATTCGGAAAGGATGACGACTTTAATTCCTTTCTTTTCATAAAAGTCTATCAGTTCTCCCACGACTTCATCGATTTCCCGGAGGGCTTTGAAAATCCGGGGGTCTTCTGGGCCGAATCTTTGCAGATCATAATCGAGATGAGGCAGGTAAACGAGCGAAAGATTGGGTTCGTGCCGTTCTTCGGTCCATTTGGCTGATTCGGCGATCCATTTGGAAGAACCGATTCCTGCCTTGGGACCCCAAAAGGACTGAAAGGGGAACGGGCCCAAGTCGGCTTTGACTTCATCTCTCATTGGAAGCGGATGAGCGTGTATGTCGAAGGTCTTCAGTCCGTCGGAACGGTAGAGAGGGCGCGGGGTGATCGAATAATCGACCGAGGAATACATGTTGAACCACCAAAATAGATTGGCCGTCTTGAAACCCGGACGGTCTTCGCTTAGTTTATCCCAAATTTTACGACCGCCGACCAATCGATTGGACTGTTTCCAAAAGTGGTGTTCGTTGAGTGTCCGGTCATACCAGCCATTTCCGACGATTCCGTGATCGGATGGCAGGGTGCCCGTCAAATAGGTAGCTTGGGCCGAGCAAGTAAGAGCCGGCATGACGGGTTGAATTGGGATAGGGGTACCGGTTGATCTCTCGGAAAAAGCCTGTAAGCGGGGAGTATGGTCTCCCAAAAGTCGGTTGCAAAGACCGACTACGTTGAGAATTGCCACTCGGGGGCCATCGCAACGCCCGCTTTCGGTCATCGGTTACACTTCAAGAAGGGCCTCGTGCCTTCGTTGCAAGTCTTCTACGGACTGGAGGATTTCTTTCTTGTCCATGGCGTGCACTTCGACGCCTTCCCCGATTCCCTGAACGAGGGTGATGGTAAGCTCTCCGCCAAGATGTTCGCGGAACTCCTCGAGACCTTCCAAAATCGAGCGGTTCCCACTCTCGCCATCGGCGTGAAGCAGATCGTCATAGAGATGGAAGCCTAGTTTTTCGAGAAGTTGGAGGCACCGTTCGGCCGTTTTCGGTTTGATCAGGCCAATCCGCGACGAATAGGTCAAGTCGACGGCCAGGCCGATGGCTACGGCATCTCCGTGCCCAACACGAAAATCGGAAAGTTGTTCGAGTTTATGGGCAACCCAATGCCCGAAATCCAAAGGGCGTGCCGAGCCTTTTTCAAAAGGATCCCCCGAACCGGCTATATGTTCCAAATGCAGGGCGGCGCTCTTTCGGATGACTTGCTCGATTGCGTTTTCATCAAAACGGGCGAGGTCTTGGGCCCTTTCTTCCATTTGTTCGAAAAAGGAACGGTCGCGGATCAAGGCAACCTTTACGGCTTCGACGTAGCCCGCCCGTTTTTGGTTTTCCGGTAATCCGCGCAGGAAGTGAAAGTCATTCACCACGGCATCCGGAATGGAGAAGGTGCCGACCCAATTTTTCTTTCCGAAGAAATTCACTCCGTTTTTGACGCCCACGCCTCCGTCTCCTTGGCTTAAGGTGGTGGTGGGGAAACGGATCAAGCGAACACCACGGTGAGCGGTCGAGGCGGCAAATCCAACCAAATCCAAAGAGGCTCCGCCGCCGATAATGACGACGTAGGAATGGCGGCACATGGCATGCTCGTTCAAATCGGTCCAAATTCTTTCCACGAGAGACCAATCGTTTTTCGCCGTTTCTCCTCCCTGAATGAAAATAGGAGAGGTTAAGAGATTCAGTCTTTCTTCCCGGCCGCGGAAATACCCTTTGATGCGGTCGGGCAAATTCGGGTTTCCATCCAAGATCCCTTCGTCGAGGTAGACCAATACTTTGGTCCTGTTTCCCTCCCGTTGAGGTTGTAGGATTTCCGCCAAGGTGTCGTTGGCCATGGAAAAGGAGTCTTTCGTGAAAAAGACTCTGTGAGTGCAGTCCAAGCGGATGTTTTTCCGTATAGTGGAGTAGGTGGAAGGCATGATATGAATGTTAACGAAGGTTTAAGTAGCCGCAAACTTCTTTTGCAACAAAAGAGCAACTGATATGCCGCAAAGGCAAGGTGCGACCAAGGAGGGTTGATAAAAGGAAAGGGCGACCGAATCAATCGCGCAAATTCCTGCAAGCAAATGGGATACGCCTTTGCCTATGGCTCCAACTCGTCCACTCCTCATCTCTTGGATAGAGCGGAAGGCAATCCACGCGACGAGCAACCCGGTCAAATTGATCAAAGTCTGCCTAATCGGATCGATCTGATGCCAGTGGACTAATCCGGCCAAGGCGAGCAGCGGAGAAGAAAAAAGAAACAGGATGGCTACTCTGGCTGGAGCTTCCCTCTTTTTTGATTCCCCTCTGGCAAATAAACTGATGCCCATGACGTAAGCAAAAAGCGTCATCCCCCACAGCCAAGTTTGAGGGGAAAGACCGTGGAGTCCTCCTGCAGTTGCCGCAGTCAGCCACAAAAAAAGACGGCATCCTCCCATGAGAACGAAGCCACCCGACCATTTTTTATGAAGGTAATCGTATGCGACTACGGTCAAAACCAGCAAAAAAGCCCACAGGCTGGAGCACTGAGCCCCGAGGGTGAGGAGGGCCAAGCCGCCGCCCAATTCAATGATACCGAGCATCCAAACCGTTCTTGGGCTGATTTGCTGGGAGGGTAGGGGGCGTTCGGGGTTGTGCTTGGAGTCGAATTTTTCGTCGAAGGCATCATTCAGGGTACAGCCTCCCGCATACACCAGGCTACTTCCGAGAAGAAGAAAGAAAAGGCAACTCGGATCGAGAAACCCGAGGTCGCCCCACGAGGGTTCTGCCCTGAGGGTGCTTCCCGCAACCGCATTGATTCCCCAGGCGGCGAGGCAATTTGTCCAGACCGTCGGAAGATTGGAGGTTCGGGCCAAGGTCAGGACCTGATGTGGAAAGTTTTTCCTCACTTCAGGAAACACCTTGGGTGGTTGTCGGTGGAGCAAGCCCTCTTTCCCGAAGAACCTCAAGTGTCCAAAAGTATTCTTCGGCAACTTGTTGCACAACGTCTTGGGAACGTAAGTTTTCGGGCAAGACTTCCCAAGTGTAAGTTTCCATTTCCAAATGCTTGCATTTTTGGGGGTTTCGGGCCAACCAGTCGATTGTTTTGCGAACGTGATTTCCGGTGTCCTCCATTCCATTACCGGGAGATGAGTGAAGAGGAACGTGAAAATGAATCCGCCATTCGTCACCCATGAATTCCGGTTGTGCCTCTGAGGCGGAAAGTGCCAGGTCGAGATCCTTATGACGTTGGAGGATTCGTCCGTTTTGGCCGACCACGACCTGATGGAGATAGACTTCTTCGACGAATCCTTCGAGGGCTTTGAGGTTTTGGTGGGTGGGTTTGACGCGAAGGGCGGAGCTGAGATGAAGTTTACTCAAGCGAATTCCTTCTTTTCCCAAAAGATTCAACCCCTCCTCGGCTTCTTCGAATTCCACCGCAAGATGACAACAATCGTAGTTTACTCCGAGGTTGCGCGAAAAAGTTTCCCGCCCATTTGATTTTTCGTGGAGTTTGCCGAAAAAGGAAACGGTTTCCGGGGTGGTTTCGAAAAGTCCCAGGGGTTCGGGCTCGAGGCCGAGGTGCAGATCGAGGTTTTTCGGACTCTTGATGCGGTCAATTTGATCGGAGCAGTGAAGAAGATTTTCGAGAATTTTCGAATATGCCGTTTCATCGTTGTGAAATTCCTTGAACGAACCCGGGAGAGTACTGACGCTGCCTTCTTCTCCCGGTTCAAGCAATTGCTCTAGAATTTCGAAAAGCAGGATGGTGTAAGAAAGCCTCTCCTGCGTAGCCCAGTCCGGTCGGTACACTTCCTCTTTTACTCGTTGCCCGTGAAAATTCCCATAAGGAAAACCATTGATGGTGAAGACATAGCAATCCTTCGACTCCAACCATTTTTTAAAACGAAGTATTTCTTCAGGGTTGGAAAGTTCTTTTGCCGCATCCGCGCCGAGGCGCAAACCAATGGCAAACCTATCCTTCGGGGCTACCTTTTGACGAACCGCCAAAACATACTTCTCGAGGGAATCGAAGGTTTCTCTCCAACTGTTTCCCCGATGAACGTTCGTGCAATATGCCAAGTCCAGGCCTTTGTAGAGTTTCATGGTTTTAAAGATAAAGAAATCAGATGTATTTTTAGCTCATGGTCAATACCATGACAAGGCTTCATCCTTTTTCATTCAAGCGGAGATGTCTTTTTTTGCTTTCCCGATGCCCCAAAAAAAATGCGCGACCCAGCCCAGAGTCGCGCATTTCGGTTGTCTTGTATTCCAGACTAACCTTGCCCTTGTTTGCCCTTTTGCATTTTGGATGCCACATTGTGGTGTTTTTGATAAATGTAAAAAAATAACCCTCAAATCTTCCTTTTCCAAAGTTTTGAAAATTTCCTAAACAAATGCATGCCCCGCTTTCGCTATAGGGGCAGTTTATTACCCAATGAAAACCGAACCCATATGGAAAGCATGGTTTGCCAAGCACGGAGCGAAATTACTTCTTTTCGCTAGGCAACAAGCACGCTATCCCGATGACGCCGAAGATCTCGTGCAGGAAGCCTTTGTAAGAATTTGGCGTCTCTACGGGCACACGGGCGAGGTGTCGCCAACTTTGGTTTACCGGGCCATCAGAAGATTGGCGATCGATTGGGCGCGAAGTTTGGATAGAAGAAAAGTCAGGGAGAATAAAGTTTACACGGAATCTTCTTTTGTTGATTTTTTCGACCGAACCTTGGAAAAAGACGAACGCCGATCCGCTCTTTTGCACGCCGTTGAACGTCTGCCTCCCGAGCAAAAAGAAGTTCTCACTCTCAAGGTTTGGGGGGGACTCACTTTTGATGAAATTTCCCGAGCCCTCGACCTATCTCTCAATACCGTCGCCTCCCGATACCGCTACGCTTTGTCCAAGCTCAAGGAATGGGTTCCGCCATCCTTGGAAGACCATCCTGTCGATAAATCAACCAACACATGAACGACTTCGAACAGCTGGAGAAAGAACTTGGTTCCTGTGGCCCCCTCGAACCGTCGGCTGATTTTGAGTGCCGGGTGGAAGACGCTCTTGGTGATTCCGGGAGGCTTGCCTTGAGACAATTGCCTGATCTCGATTGTGACAATTCCTTATCATCTTCCCGAACCACGTTGTTTGCAGTGCCCGGCCTTTTGCTTCTTGGTGCCGCTGCTTTGTTTGTTCTCTTCTTTTCTTTTCCCGTTCCCTCTTCCTCCGTATCCGATGTGGAACTTGGTCTTCCTGCCGATAAAACTGGCGACTCGATGTCTTCACCTGAGTCCTCTTCTTCAACCGTTTCAGATGACAGTCCGATCAACGGTGTTTCGGTTGAAGAGTTATCCGCAATGACCGAAGAGGGTTGGCGTCGACCGCAGGAACAGGAGATTCCCATTCGTTTTTTCGATGAAGGTATCGTCGAACGTCCGGGGATGAGTCCTGCGAGGCAGTACCGCTATCGATACTTGGACGAAACGATTTGGGTGAATCCTGAGACCAATACCTTGATCCGCTCTTCCGTGCCCCGGCAGGAAACCCTCCTCATCGGGCTCGAGCCCTTCTGAAAAAGCTTCACGACAATCAAAGCAGTAATCAACCCCCTTCCTTTATGAAATCACTATCGTTGTGCTTAGCGTTTCTTTTTTCATTGGCGTCCCTTTGGTCCGAAGAACCCGCCCATGATTCCGAAAACCCCCTCATCACCGAACGCGCAGTTGAGGAAAACGAGGTCACCTTTCTCGGGCTTGTCGCAACCAAGCTTTCGACAATCGTCAGCCGGCAACTCGGACTCCCGGGAAACCTCTATCTTTCCGTTGTGATGGTCAGCCCCGGTGGTCCGGCGCAAAAAGCTGGTTTGAGGCATTATGATGTACTAAAAAAGTTCGATGATCAAATATTGGTCAATCCGGAACAACTCGTCGAACTTGTACGGTCAAGCAAGGTTGGCCAGCAGGTCACTCTTACCATTCAGAGAAGAGGAAAAGAGAAAACCCTCAAAGTGAAACTCGGAAGTAAGAAAAAAACCGGACTCGCGAACTCGTTCAATCGCATTCAAGAAATCGACAGCCAGATCGGACAGATCGTATTCCCTGATGCTCGGATCCTTGAAGACCGTATCCGCAAACAGATCGAGCGGCAAGCACGCGCCTTCGTTCAACGGGGTCTCAATCGGGATTCGGTTTCCCCGGAGGTGTTGGAGAAGTTTGATGCGGACGGCGATGGCAAACTAAGTTCACTCGAATGGGATAAGGCAATGGACGAAGAGGCCATTCCGAGAATCGATCTTGATTTTGGCATAAACCTCGATTTTGGTTCTGGTCCGGACTTCGATAAACTAATAAAGGATGCCCGCAAAAGTGGAGGAGTGTCATCTTGGTCATCGGTTTCTGGTTCGGCGAAGACCAAGATCGTGAATTCCGATGTCGATGGCTCTTATGAGTTCACTTCCGAGGACGGAAAAAAGCATTTTAGGGTAATTTCCTCAGACGGTGAAGTTCTTTTTGATGGACCCGTTGACACCGAAGAAGAAAGGGCTGCCATTCCCGGAGGTTTAGTTGACCGCCTCGAGTCCCTAGAGGGGAGTATCCGTATTAACATCCGGCAATTTGGGGCAGACTTAAAACCTCAACCAAATAAAAAGAAAGAAAAGAGCTCTTTTTAAAGAAAACTTGTCCTACCTTCTCTTCGTTTCTGCATTCTTTCTTGAATCAGTTCCATGATTCTACGAGTAATCAAGGAGTAAGTGCATTTTAAAAGGATAGTCGGTTCATTTTGGATTGCCCTATTTGGAGTCGAATTCGGGCTTGACCTTAAGTTCATGTTATAAAGAATGCGAATTCGGCTAACAAACTAGATTACTATGAAATTGACCCTATGCATTGTAACCACAGCCCTCCTTTTGGGAGGTTCCACAATATTCGCGCAAGTGCCTGGTATGATGACCATGCAGCAAGCCTCCGTTCCTCAAGGGACTGATCTTGGGGCTAACACAACGGTGAACGCCGCGGGTATTGCCCTTGGTAATCGCGTTAAGCTTCGAGGCTTTGTAGATTTCCGTTATGACAACACGGATGTCGAATATGTTGATCATGACAAGCGCTTTCGCACAGGTGTTGACTTGGATCTCCTCATTGATTTCTCGCCCGTTACTTCCGAGATTCACTTGAATGCAGCCAGCGGTTCAGGCGTCAGCCTAGAACAAGCCTTTATTCGTTACAGCTTCAACCGCGATTTCAACTTGTCCATGGGGCGTCAGCTTACCGTGATGGGCATGGAGTCCGACGAGTCCACCGGATTGCATCAAGTTTCTCACGGTTATGCTGCGGATGTTGCCATTGAAGATGGCATCCAACCTGGACCTGCAGCCTTGAGTTCATTCGTCGGTCTTGGACAATTGTCGACGGTTGCTTCGGCAGCTACTGCAAGTCTTCAAACCTCTACCTTAGCACAAGATGTCACCACGAGAAATGCTTTGAATGCCGCCACGACAGCACGTATCCAAATTTCCGCACCACAGCTCCCACAATTTCGCAGGAATTATGTGGATGGTGTGCGTGCAAACTTCAACAATGCCCGTTTTGGACTTACGATTGGTTTGCATAATGGACTTTGGGGTGACGACAACTTGAACGATAGCAACATTGGTATTGATATTGCCGCTGCCATGATGATCGTTCCTGGTCTAGAATGGCAGATGGGTTATGCCTACGAGTCCAATGACAATTGGGATGAATCCGTTGCCGGATACAATTCTTGGGTCAACGCACACAACTCAGCGATCACCGCCACCAACCGAGGTACTGGCTTGATGAGTATGCCCACAGCTGACCACATCAGCCAATTCAACACATTTCTTACCTACCAAACTGGTGGGTTGACACTCGGAATTGAGTACGACATGTGGGATATTTACATTGTCGACATGTGGAATGTCATGTTGATGGGTAATTACCAGTTTAACAACTTGTTCGGATTGACTCTTCGTTATTCTCATGAGGATTTCGACATCGATGCCTTTAGTATGGATGGTGATACCGATCGTTTCACGATTTCGCCCTCCTTTTCCATCACGGATAATTTTACTATCCGTCTTGAGTACAGTCACATCAGTCTTGATTCCACTGCCCTCGGTGGAAGTTACGATGCGGACGAAGTTTATGCCGAAACGCTCTTCAACTTCTAATCGCAGTTAGTTTTACTTTTGCAAAGCCCCGTCGGTGAGAACCGACGGGGTTTTTTTTGTATCAATTATTGGATCGATGCTTGCCAACGAAACTTTTTCCCGTCATGCGAAAAAGGTGTGATTTCGAGGATAATTTAAAACACGATGGATCAACACAAGGAAGAGTCTCTGGATACAGCAAAATCTTTACGCAAAGAGATTGAGGAAAGTGGGCGCGAGCTTGCCTACCTGCAGAGAAAATGCCGGGAATTGGAAATTCCCGTACTCATAGTGGTCGAAGGGTTGAGTGCTGCGGGGAAGGGTACCATCATCAACCGAATGATCCAACCGATGGACCCGCGTGGTTTTAAAGTAAGTTGTATTGCCTCTCCCAACCGGGACGAACAGATGCGTCCGTTCCTTTGGCGTTTTTGGAGACGCACCCCGTCGGCGGACAGGATGGCGATTTTCGATCGAAGTTGGTACCGAAACCTCCTTGATGCCGAGATTGAAAACCAACTTAGTGAAGCGGATTTGAAAAAAGCCTATTCGGATGTCCGTTCGTTCGAAAGACAGTTGAAAGACAGTGGAACGATCATCCTCAAGTTCTTTCTCGAAATTTCAAAGAAAGAACAAGCAACCCGATTGGCTGCATTACAAGGGAACCCTTCCACTGCCTGGCGGGTTTCGGATGCGGTTTTACAAAGACATTCCCGTTACAATGATTATGTTTCGGCCGTGGCCAACATGTTCCATGAAACGGATCTGCCTGACTCTCCTTGGTGTCGGATTCCCTCCAAAAAGGCAAAAGTAGCGACTTCTCTTGTTCTCCGTCAGTTGGTCGAGACCCTCTCCGCCCGAGTCAAGGAGCGCAAGAAAGGGATTCCCTTTGAAGCGGGCAGACCTCCCCTGAAGCTTCCTTCATTCCCCAAAGCACCTTCCTTCCTGGATGCAGACATGGGTAATAGTCTTGGCAAACGCGAATACTTGAAAAAACTGGAAGCACGACAGAACCGAATTCAGGAACTCCATCATGAATTGTATCGTTTGCGTATCCCTTTGGTTCTCGTGTACGAGGGGTGGGACGCATCTGGAAAAGGGGGGAACATCAGACGATTGACTGAAAAAATGGATCCGAGAGGGTATGAAGTGATTCCCGTATCCGCTCCCAACGACGTCGAAAAAGCCCATCATTATCTTTGGCGTTTTTGGACGGAGTTTCCGAAAGCCGGGCATGTTACCATTTTCGATCGTTCTTGGTACGGTCGAGTTCTGGTCGAGAGGGTGGAGGGCTTTTGCACGGAGACTGATTGGAAGCAGGCTTTTAATGAAATCAACGAGATGGAGGATAACTTTCGTCATTTTGGCTCCATCGTCTTGAAGTTTTGGGTTCACATCGACAAGGACGAACAGCTCAAACGGTTCAAGGCCCGGGAGGAGAACCCTCACAAGCGCTGGAAACTGCATGAGGAGGATTGGAGAAACCGAGAAAAGTGGGATCTATACGAGGCGGCGGCTGAAGAAATGTTCCTGAGAACACATGCTCCCAAGTCTCCGTGGACGATTATAGAAGGAAATTGCAAACGGTATGCCCGTATCAAGGCGCTTGACGTCGTGATTGATGCAATCGATAAAAAGATAGCCGAGAAATCCGAATGAATTTCAGTCTTCGGGTTTAAGGAATTGAAAAAGTCTGTTTTCCTTGTCATGTAAAAAAGTGCCTTCCTTGCCTAACTTCCAACCCCAACTTCATATACTCTCATGGACTCTCCATCCCACAACACTCGATCCGGTATGCTGGCCGGAGGAAATTGGATTATCGATCAGGTCAAGATCATCGATGTTTATCCCAAGCACGAGCAACTCGCCAACATCTACGATCAATCGCAAGGCACTGGAGGCTCTCCCTACAATGTGTTGTTGGATCTGGCCAAGATGGGCGCACCCTTTCCCCTGGAAGGCGCCGGCTTGGTTGGTCAGGATGCTCTCGGCCAATATATTTTGGATGATTGCAACAAAAACGGTATCGATCCCAAGTTCATTTCGGTCTCCCCTGGTACGAGCACGTCCTACACCGACGTAATGACCGAACGCGAGGGCGGTCGGCGGACTTTCTTTCACAATCGTGGGGCGAACGCAACTTGGTCGGGAAGCGACCTCGACTTTACAACCAGCTCCGCCAAGATTTTTCACTTGGGCTACCTTTTGCTCCTTGATGCCGTGGACGAGGAGGATTCCGAGTACGGTACCCGTGGCGCCGCCCTCCTGGCCCGTGCTCGTGAAGCCGGCCTGAAAACAAGCATCGACGTCGTGAGCGAGGACAGCGATCGTTTTGCCAAAATCGTGGGTCCTGCTCTCAAGCAGGTTGATTATTGCATTTTGAACGAAGTTGAGGCAAGCAAGGTGACCGGAGTGAAGGTTCGCGAAGACGGAAACCTCTTGGAAGATGGGATCGAGGAGGCAAGCGAGAAACTTTTCGATTTGGGGGCCCGCGAATTGGTTGCGATCCATTTTCCCGAAGGTTCCTTTGCCCAGTCCGCATCCGGTGAAAAAGTCAGGCATGGTTCTTTGGCTTTGCCGAAGGGATACATCAAGGGTGCCGCCGGAGCAGGAGATGCCTTTTGTTCGGGTGTCCTTTACGGGGTACACGAAGATTGGTCTCTTGAAAAATGTCTTTTGACCGGTACCTGCGCCGCAACCGCCTGCATGTCCGACCCGACTTGTACGGATGGCCTCCGTTCACTCGACGAATGTCTTGCCTTGGCCGAGGAGTTTGGGATCGGGGAGGACGAATCCTGAACCTGCCCTCAATCTTTCCCTCCATCGAACAACCGCCAACCCATCATCATGTCAGAAGATCCCTGTAATCATTTCGATTCCAATGTCCGAGCCTGCGCCTTGCGCGAGGAAGCGGAGTCCACCGAGTTTCCGCCCCCGAGTACTTTGGTCAATGCCCATGCTCATACGTTCTATTCCTTCAACTACAAGGGGTATTCACCCAGTCGCTTTGCTCTGGAAGCAAAAAAACAAGGCTTGGAGATGGGTGGCATCGTTGATTTTGACGTATTGGACGGCTTGGAGGAATTTTGGGCAGCCAGCCGCTTGCTTGACTTGAAGGCGTGTGTGGGAATCGAATCCCGGGTTTTCGTTCCGGAGTTCGCTGACCGAGTGATTAACTCTCCGGGCGAACCGGGAATCAGTTATCACATGGGTACGGGTTTCACCACCACCGAGATCCCGCCGGAGGCTCAAGCCTTCCTTGACGGAATGCGCCGAACTTCAGAGGAAAGAAACCGGGCCATGGTCGAACGGGTGAATGCTTTTTTATCTCCCTTGACGCTTGATTATGAAGCCGACGTCATGCCCTTGACTCCGAAAGGCAATGCGACTGAGCGTCACCTCTGCTTGGCCTACGCCCGCAAAGCAGCCGGCGATTTTACGGACGAATCATCCTTGCGCGCTTTTTGGTCGGATAAACTCGGGGTTGCCCCCGATGAACTCAAGGATTTGCCGGAAGGACGCGGCATGACCGACTTGATCAGGGCAAAGACAATGAAGCAGGGCGGCGCGGGTTACGTTCAGCCGGATTCCGGTTCTTTTCCCAACATGACCGAGATGAACAAGTTTGTCCTCAAATGCGGAGCGTTGCCTACTTTTACCTGGTTGGATGGAACCTCGGAAGGTGAGCAATCCATCGAGGAGTTGATCGAGGTCGGTCGTTCCACGGGAGTGGCCGTCTTCAACATCATACCCGACCGTAATTATACACCTGGAGTTTCCGACCAAAAACTTGCCAACCTGCAAAAGGTCATCGGCTTGACCGAGGAATTGGGTCTGCCTTTGCTCGGGGGAACGGAAATGAACAGCCCGGGTCAGAAATTCGTCGATGACTTTGAATCTGCCGAGCTTGCTCCGCACCATTCTCTTTTTCTGCGCGGCTCGAGAATTCTTCACTCCCATTCGACCCTCCAGCGGTTTTCCGGGATGGGGTATCTGAGCGAATGGGCCAATGAGCAGTTTTCCGATATTGGGGCAAAGAACAGTTTTTACGACGAGTTCGGCGAATTATTCTCTCCAAGGGCTGACGGTCCTCTCTGCGATGAGCTTCACCCGGAGATGGGGGCGAGCGAAGTTTTGTCGCTGGCACGCGAGTCCATGGCCAAAGTTTGATCCATGGGTGGAGCGTTCGTCGGCTTTGGTTTCGGCGCAATTCAGGGTGGCTTGTTTTTGCCCGAAGCTTATCGTTGCTGTAATTTCAACCGCTTGGTGGTTTCTGAAATCGATCAGGAAATAGTCGACCATCTTCGTGCTTCGGGGGGAGAGTATTCCTGTAATGTAGCGGGGGAATCTTCACTTGAACAAATCCAAGTTTCAGGTGTTGAGGCATACAACCCATTGGTCGATGGAGATCGAAGGAAATTGGTGGAAGCGATTTCGGAAGCTTCCGAGTTGTGCACCGCTCTTCCCAGTTTCAAACTTTACGATAGTGGACCTGCTTCGGTTGCCTGTCTTCTCAGCGAGGGCTTAAGTCACAAGTTCTCGAGAGATAATCTTCCTGCCGCGGTGGTCTATGCGGCCGAAAATGACAGCCGAGCGGCTTCGCGTTTGCGTGATTCCTGCCTCAAGTATCGTGCGGAAGGCTTTTCCCCTCGGGTTAGCTTTTCCGAAACCGTGATCGCAAAGATGTGCTCCGTGGTTACGGATACGGAGAGAATTCAAAAGGAAGGTTTGCATGAGGTGGTGGATGGAGCTTCCAAAGCTTTTCTCGTTGAGGCTTATGATCATATACTTGTGGAGGAGGAAGCACCTGCATGCTTTCAGAGAGGAATCGAACGGTTTGTTACAAAGAACGATTTGGATCCTTTTGCCCAAGCGAAATTTCTCGGGCATAACGCGATTCATGCGATGCTTGGTTATTTGGCGAAGGATCGTGGTATCGAATTCATGCACGAGGCCGGAGCGAGTAATGATTTGATGGAAAAAGCCAAAGCGGCATTTATCGATGAATCCGGGGTGGGTTTGATTACGGAATACGCCAAGGTGGATGACGAACTTTTTACCGAGGAAGGTTTCAAGGAGTATGCAAGTGATGCCCTCAGACGCATGGTTAACCCCTTCCTGCGTGATCCGGTAGCTCGCGTTACTCGTGATCCTGCCCGAAAGTTGGGATGGGAGGACAGATTACTCGGGGCTATGAAACTTTCTTTGCAGGCGGGCGTGAAACCTCATGGGTTGGCCGAAGGGGCCCGTCTTGCCCTGCGTTATGCCTGCGAGGAAGAAGGATGGGGGAGTAAGTCGGAAGCCTTGGATGTTTTATGGAATGGCGTTTCCGCCGAACAACAAGCTCCGCTTCGAGAATTGCTCCTTGCGTATTGATTTTCATAAATATCATCAAAACTTGATTCGGTTGTTGCATTTCTCTCAAAAACGATCAAAAACGATCTTAGACGAGCAAAATGATTCAGCCCACTTTCCCAGTCCTTGCCCCTCAAAGAAGGGAGCTTATTCGATCCCTCGTACGGGATGAAGGGATCGTGCGGGTCGAGGATCTCCGGCAAAACCTGAAAGTTTCCGTCGCAACGATCCGTCGGGATCTTGAAATCCTTGAAGAGAATGGCAAGCTTCAGCGTGTTCATGGTGGTGCCGTTACCATGGAAAACCGCTTGGAAGAGGCGGTGTTTGACGACAAGACAAACCAAGCGAGCAAGGAAAAAAGCCGCATTGCCGAAGAGGCTTGCAAATTAATCAGCACGGGAGACTCGGTCTATTTAGATGGGGGCAGCACGACTTTGGGGCTTGCCCGCTTGCTCAAGGACCGAACGGACCTTACTCTTGTTACGAATTCATTGCGGGCGGCCACCGAATTGGCGGATTCAGGCCCGAAAATACTTTTAATTGGCGGAGAACTGCGCAGGATCAGTCAGACCATGGTGGGACCCCTAACTTCTGGAGTTCTTGGTCAAGTTCACGTTGACAAGGCGTTTATGGGAACCATGGGTTTTTGCCTCAAGAGTGGCCTGACAACAACGGATCCGAATGAAGCGTTCGTTAAGAATTTAGTGGCGGCTCAAGCGGGGCAGGTTATTCTTCTCGCCGACTCTGGCAAAGCGGAGAAGGTTTCCTTTGCCCGTGTCTCCGATTGGGATGCCATCGACGTGCTCGTTACGGATGCCAAACTCCCGAAACCTTTTACGAAATCATTGCGCAAGCGTGGACTGAAGGTCCTTCTTGCATGAAACACTAAAACATACCTATCATGGCGACTCCTATCATAATGCCCCGTCAAGGTCAGTCCGTTGAGAGCTGCATCTTAACCGAATGGAAAGTCAACCCTGGCGACGAAGTCGCAGAGGGTGATGTTTTGGCCGTAATCGAGACGGACAAAGCCAGCTTCGACTTGGAATCAACGGCTTCCGGAACAATCCTCGAACTCTTTTGGGAAGCGGATGACGACGTGCCCGTTTTGGCCAACGTCGCAGTCGTAGGTGAAGAAGGCGAAGACATAAGCGAATTCCGTCCAGCCGACTCCTCTCCCGCTCAACCGGAGGCACCTTCCGCCAGTGCTGCTCCCGCCGTTGCATCGGTCGACGCTCCACCTTCCACTGCATCGACTTCCTCCGTCGAAATTTCGCCACCCTCGAGCACAAGTTCGGGGGTGAGTCCGAGAGCCCGGAAACTAGCTTCCGCACGAGGCCTTGACGCCGAAATCATAATTGGTTCCGGCCCAGGCGGTCGGGTCATTGAGCGTGACGTAGAAGCCTTTCTCGCTGGACGTCCAAGTCTTTCTGCAAGTGCCCGAGTTCGTGCTTTGGAAGATGGGCTCGAACCTCCTCTTCGGGGAAGCGGTTTAGCCGGTATGGCTCTTGCTGGTGACATGAGGGTCCCAGGTTCCATCGAGGGCGCCGAGACCGAACCGGTCAAGGGAATCAGAAAAGTGATCGCCGAGCGCATGATGCAGTCCTTGCAGTCGACTGCTCAGCTTACCTTGCATTCTTCCTTTGACCTCACCGTGGCCCAAGCTTATCGAAAGCAGCGCTTGGAAGACGGAAAGGCCAAGGTTTCCCTGAATGATTTGATCGCCCATGCCATTATTGAATGCCTGAAAGTTCATCCCGAAATGAATGCCCATTTTCTAGGGGACCGTATTGCGGTCTTCGAGAAGGTTCATTTGGGTGTGGCCGTCGACACACCTCGTGGTTTGCTCGTTCCGGTAATCCGGGACTCTTCCGACATGTCGATTGAGGGATTGTCTTCCGAGATCAAGAAGCTGGCCTCGGCTTGCCGGGAGGGAACGATTCCTCCGGACGACCTCGCAGGTGGGTCCTTCACCCTAACGAATCTTGGAATGCTCGGTGTAGAGACCTTTACTCCGGTCCTGAATGCTCCTGAAATCGCGATTCTCGGAGTCGGCGGAATTGTCCTCAAGCCGAAACGCTCGGCTTCGGGTGAAGTGACTTATGCCGATTATCTACCCTTGAGTCTAACCATTGACCATCAGGCCATAGACGGTGCCCCGGCCGCCCGATTCCTTCAGTCCCTTGTTTTTTATCTCGAAACAAACCCGGGACAGCCCTTTTCACAACCCAACGAATAATACGAATATGAAATATGATTTTGCCGTCATAGGCGCCGGCCCCGCCGGATACGTCGCTGCCAAGAAAGCCGCCGCTTCGGGTCTGAAGACCCTGCTTGTCGAGAAGAGCAAGCTCGGAGGCGTATGCCTCAACGAGGGCTGCGTACCCTCCAAAACATTGCTCCAGGCAGCGAAAACCTACCACCATGCCAAACACGGCTCGATTTTCGGAGTCGAAGTCGAAGGCCTGTCCTTTGATTTCCCCAAAGCTCACGCTCACAAGAATCAAGTCATGGACAAGATGAGAAGCGGAATCGCCGGCTTGATGAAAAAGCACAAGGTGGATGTCGTCGAGGGAGAGGCGACCTTGCTTCCCGGTTTGGCCGTTTCCATCAACGGAGAAACGCATGAAGCCGACAATATTTTGCTTTGCACGGGTTCTTCTCCTTCCGTGCCGCCGATTCCGGGAATTGATTCGGAGCACGTTGTTGATTCGACGGGTATTCTTAACCGCGAGACTTTGCCGGATCATTTGATTGTCGTGGGTGGGGGTGTGATTGGTTGTGAATTTGCCTGTAT